>JAITSR010000232.1 GCA_031287655.1 Clostridiales bacterium | reverse complement strand
CGCTTTTGCTGACGCGCGACGATTTGATCAACAAACTCAAGCAGAACCTCGACGTCAGCCTTGTCGGGCAGCAGCCGCGCGAATGGATTGAGTATATCAACAGCGGTGAGTACGAAAAGGCCTACGCGCGGTTCAGCAAAGGGATTGACAGCGCGTTTTTGACGATGGTACTGAGCGAGTTCCGCACTTATTACACAAAGCAGATCGGCCTGATTGAGATTAAGTCGCTGGACGTTGTGACGCGCGGCATCCCGGAGACGGTGGACAACGACCTTGTGATCGTTGCGGTCGTCGACATCTTGACGCCGCGCGCGCTTGAATTGTATCGGGCGCGTATAGCGGAGCGGGCTGCGGCGGCAGCCGCGGCCGCGGCTGCGAGCGGCGGCGAGGGCGGGGACGCGGATACGGGAGACGGGGGAGAGGCCGCGGACTCGGGCGCGGCCGACGACGCCGCGCCTGCGGACAGCGGGGAGACCGCCGCTCCGGCGGCTGCCGGGATGCCAACCGCAACGCCCACCGCAACACCCGGCGGCGGGGAGACCGCGGCCGAAACAACACCGGCCGCGACGCCATCCACCCCGCCTGCCGCGACGCCATCCACCCCGCCTGCCGCGACGCCATCCACCCCGCCTGCCGCGACGCCATACGCGTCGTCCGCGACCGCTCCGACACCGCCGCCGGGCGACGGCACGCCGGACGACGAGACAGACGGCGGTTTGGAGACCGCCGGGGCGATCATACAGGAAATTCTGCGGGATGGGGACGCGCTCTCGGATGAATCGGAGGACAGCATTTTTAAATCGGGCGAAAATCAATTGTTCTTTCTGTTGAACTACAAAAAGGAGGCGAATGACTGGGAAATCATAAAAATCGTCCAAAAACTTCAATAAAAAATTGTCTACAATTTCAGAAATGCCCGTATTTCATGGCAAAATCAGCGAAAATATTTGACAAACCGCTCCGAGAGGTTTAAAATGGTCTTTACCTTGACCAAAAAAACTGGAGGGGGGGGTGTGGTGAACAGGCTTTTCCGAAAGTTTAAGTCGAAAGTCAAAATTCAGGAGTTGGCTGTGTTTGTGGCCGCGTTGATGTTTGCGGCTGCGTTGGGCCGCGGCTTTGCCGCTTTGTATCACACCGCCGACAGAGGTGTCGGTTTGGTTGCGGCAGTAAACGGACTCGGCGGGCAAAATGAAAAGACAGCCGCCCCGAACGGTTCGGAAATAAACGCGTATCCGCAGAATGGTCTTGTCGCGTCGCAAAACGAGGAGCGGCTGAGCGGCCTTGTCGCCGTATCGCAGAACGACCATCGCACGGTCTCAGGTGGGTATACGGCTTCCTACCTTGCACTGTCCGGAGAGACAAAAGCCGTCCAGCACGCGGACGCCGTGGTCTCAGATCAGGCAAATCACGAAGGTGAGCACGTCACAGAAGATGAAAACTCTCAATTCACAGAAATTGATCACATAAATTCCGAAACCGAAATACAAAAGGAAAATCCGAATACGGACGAGGCGGTATGGGCGCACTGGGACATCAACGACACGACGACGCCGGATGGCGGGACCGCCGCGGAGGAAGCGCAGCCCTACATGGTAAAGGTGGTCGTGGACGGCGAGCGCTACGTTTATCAGACCGCGGGCATGAAGGTCTCGGAGTTGTTTGAGCAAAAGGGCATTGTCCTATCCAAAGCCGACAGGCTCTACGGCGCGTACTTGGACGGGACGATCAATTCCGACCTCTACATCGAAGTAAAGCGCATCACGCAAAAGACGGTCACGGAGGAAGTCGTGATCCCGTCCAAAACCGTATACCGCGACAATCCGGATTTGGCGACGGGGAAGTCGAATGTGATCCGGAGCGGCGCGGACGGCAGGAAACGGGTCGAATATCTGATTTCGTATGAAAACGGGATTCAAGTCGACAAACAGGCCGTAAAGGAAGAAGTGCTCGCGGAGGCCGTCAGCAAGATCGTGGAACAGGGCTCGCATGGCACCAAGGTCGGCAATGACGGTGTTCCGTTCAAATACGCGAAGGTGCTCGACGTAAAGTGTACGGCTTACACGGCGTCCTATGAGGACACGGGGAAGCGGCCCGGAGACCCGGCCTTCGGCATTACGGCGTCCGGTCTGGTGGCGAGGGAGGGCGTCGTCGCGGTCGACCCAAGCGTGATCCCGCTCGGCACAAAGATTTATATTGATATTTTGGACGAATCGATCGAGGATTACGGATACGCGATCGCGGGGGATACGGGCGGCAAGATCAAGGGAAAAAAGGTCGACCTGTATTTTGACGCGAGCCGGGAGGCAATTTTGCAGTTCGGCGTCCGAAAAGCCAAGGTTTATATCCTTGAATGAACTGCGCAAGGCTGTCAAGAGCGGGGAGATCAGGCCGAAAAGGTCGCTCGGGCAGAATTTTTTGACGGATCGCGCCGTCGCGGAACGGATCGTTGAGGCGGTCGGGCTCACGCGCGCCGACCATGTGGTCGAAGTCGGTCCGGGTCTCTGCGCGCTGACGGAACTGCTCTGCGAGTCGGCCGGTTTTGTGACGGCGGTTGAGATTGACCGCCATCTTGTTCCGAAAATTTCAGAAATTATGGCGCGGTATGACAATTTCCGCCTGATTCACGCGGACATTCTCAAACTCGCGCCGGAAGAACTCACTTTTCCGAAAAAGGCCGACGGGGCTGCGGGCGATTTTTTGCCTGAGTCTCCGTCGGCCTTTTTCGGCGGGCGCGCAAAGCTCGTGTCGAATCTGCCGTACTATATCTCGACGCCCGTGATGATGCGCTTTTTTGAAGAAGGCTTTCGCGTCTCCCGCCTTGTGTTCATGATGCAAAAAGAAGTCGCGGACAGGCTTGTCGCTTTGCCCTCGACCAAAGCCTACGGAGCGCTGACGGTCGCCGCGAACTTTTACGCGAAGCCTGCTAAACTTTTTACCGTGCCGCCGCACTGTTTTGTGCCGCAGCCGGACGTCGAGTCCGCCGTCGTCGCGCTCGAGACCTACGAGACCCCGCCCGTAGAGGTCCGGGACACCGCGCTGTTCTTTCGCGTTGTGCGGGCCGCGTTTGCGCAGCGCAGAAAAACGCTCGAAAACTGCCTGATCCACGCGGGGCTGCTGCCGCCCGAACGCGCGCGCGCGGCCGCGATTTTGGACGGCGCGGGCGTTCCGCGCGGGGCGCGCGGCGAAACGCTCGATCTTCCCGCGTTCGCCGCGCTCGCAAATGTGATCGGGGCGGGGTAAACATCCCGCCCGCGATGTGAACGGCGTTTGGTAAAAAAGTCTATTTTTCTGTTTTGTCGTTTTTTGCGGCGACGGCGTTTCCGTCTGCCGGTTCCGCCGCGCCGCCGCCTCCGTCGGGCGCAGCAGCCGTGATCTCGCTTTCCGGGGCGCTCTCCGCAATGCCCCCCGGAGCTCTCCCCGCGGCGCCGATCATACGGCTCGCGCGGGCGGCGCGCTTGCGCCGCCGAATATGCAGAATTACGAATACTATGACCACGGCGGGGACCAGCGCCGGCAGCAGGCTCACGAGGATCACAAAGAACCCGACGATCGCGCGGTAGACCGTATTGCCTGTTGAGATAAAGCCGTTGCCCATCGCGTTGAACACTTCCGAGGATGTGTTGAAATTCCATGTCTCGTTTTTCGTCTGGCTCAGCGGGTCCTGCGCGCGCGAGATCGTGACCCTGACCGTCGCGTAGCGGACGAGCTTGTCCCACGCGTTGAGCCGTCCCTGATAGCTGTCGATTTCGGCTTGCAGCAGTGTGATTTCACGTTGGATCGCGAGCACGTCCTCGACCCTCTGTGCCTTTGAAATCAACGACAAATACTGTTGGAGCGAGAGCTTCATACTCGTGAGCCTCGACATCACATCATAGTATCCGTCCGTGATATCCTCGCTCGCGACGCGAAAAGAGCGGATTTCGTTCTCGTTTGCCGCATCGTAGAGCCGCGTTTCAAACGCCGGGAGATTTTGCGGGGGCAGCTTGATCGTCAGGCTGATCATATGATATTGATCGTAATTTTCCTCGGCTTTGTCAAATTCATAGCCGCCGAGGTCTTTCATGATCGACGCGACGGCCGCGTAGGCCGCGCCGACGTCCTTTACCACAAGCTCCGCCCACGCGTTCTTGATCTCTTTTCGCGCGTCGTCCTCCGCGCTCTCCGCGGACGCTTCGCCCGTTTCACCCGCCGCCCCGCCGCCCGCTTGAACCGAATCGACGGCCGCGGCGGAAGCGCTTTGCTGCATGTAACCGTCGGCAACCTCAAATGTCTCTTCGTAGTCTCCGGAATCGAAGTCTTTTGAATCGTAGCTGTCGGAACCGTAGCCGCCGCCCATGATCCCGACCGCCGGAACCGTGGCG
>JAITSR010000208.1 GCA_031287655.1 Clostridiales bacterium | reverse complement strand
AGAATGCGGACGGGAGTTATGTCTCTCTGCTAAAAGAAGGGGAAAAGCTGACCGGCGCGCCCGGCGAATCCAAATATCCCAGCATGGGTTATATCCTTGGTTCCGTGAAGCTATGGGACGACTTTATGTTTGATTCGCCGAACATTGATAAAAAATACCGCGACGAATCAAAGGTCCTGTACAGCGACCGGGTGAAATACGGCACTCCGGAAACCTTTACTGCCGTGGACTGGGACCTTTTTTGCTACGATTCGCCCAGCAGACGGAGAGCGTCCTTCGATTACGCTACCGAGTTTGCGAACATCGTGACGTCGGCTACCGGCGCCGCTGATCTGGAACAGAAGTGGCGCGCGTGGATCGACTCTCAGAACTCCATTGTCCAGCCCGTGCTGGACGAGCTGAACGCAATAAACTGACACAGGATTGCTTACGGGATTGCCAACAGTAGTCATACTGCCGCTTTGATGATTCGCCGGGGCTGCGCCGCTGTTCTCCGGCGAATCATCAAAGCGGCGCGCATAAATGGGGATGGGTATAAGTAAAAGGCACAGCAAGGGTTTCATGACATTTTGTGCCTTTCACAGAAAGGGATGGTCATACCAATGACTGTTTCAGAGAATGAAGTCGGCATCAAAGGCCGCTTTGCGAAGTTGGGCAGGAATATCTTTAAAAACAAGGAGTGCTATTTTCTGATCGCTCCCGGGGTCATATGGTACGCCATCTTCGCCTATATTCCATTATTCGGTCTAACGCTGGCGTTTAAGACCTATAAAGCGAAGCTGGGTATTTTTGGGAGCCCTTGGGTCGGCCTTGAAAACTATGTATACGTGTTCCGGGACCAAGCCTTTATGCAATCGATCTTTCGTTCACTTCAACTCAACGCGGGCAGGTTGCTTTTCGCCTTCCCGTTCCCTGTGTTTTTGGCGCTGATCATCAATGAAGTCCGCTTGGGGAGCTCAAAAAAGATTCTGCAATCGGTTTTTACGTTCCCGCATTTTCTTTCTTGGATTATTGTCGCGAGCATCATGACGAACGTACTGGGTATGACCGGTCTCCTCAACTCGCTTATCGGCATGTTCGGGGCGGAGCCCGTCAGCTTTCTGGGTTCCACGTCCTTCTTTCAGCCAATGATATATCTTACGGAAAACTGGAAAAGCGCGGGCTGGAGCGCCATTATTTATATGGCGGCGATAGCGGGTATCGATACCGAGCAGTATGAGGCCGCCGTAATAGACGGGGCGACCCGGCTGCACCGTATCTGGTATATTACGCTGCCGGGTATCAAGGGTACCGCTACCGTTCTTTTCATTTTGGCTGTTGGCAATATTATGACCGCCGGGTTTGACCAAGTGTTCAACCTCAGCAATCCCGCCACAATCAAAGTCGCGGAGACGCTTGACATGTATATATACCGGGTCACATTCCAATCCGCCGCGGATTTTTCGTTCTCCACCGCGGTAAGCCTTTTTAAGTCGGTTGTCAATTTCATTCTACTTTTCAGCGCCGACCGCATTGCCAAAATTTTAGGCGGGTCGGGCCTGATTTCATAAACGGTGCATTTTCGTGAAAGTAGAGGAAGGAGTTCAAGCGAATGAATACGACCGCTAAAAAGTCCGGCAATCCGAATAATCAGTTTGAGGCGCTCGACGGCTTTATTCTGGCAGTATTACTTTTGTTGGCCGCGATGATTATTCTGCCATTCATAAGCGTTATAGCGACGTCTTTTGCAACGCAGAAAGAGTATCTTGAGGCAAAGCTGCTCCTGTTCCCCAGAGCTCCCACGATCGATAATTACTACAGGCTGTTTCAGGACCCCCGGATATGGGTCGGGTACAAAACGACAATCATCTTTCTTCTGGTTGGTCTGCCTGTCAATATGTTCCTGACGACAAGTTTGGCTTACGGATTGAGCAGGCCGCAATTCCCGGGCAGAAAGTTTTTCTTTTTTGCGATACTGACGACAATGATGTTCAACGGCGGGATTGTACCGATGTACTTACTCATGATGCAGATCAAACTCACCAACACGATCTGGGCCGTGATTTTAGCTTCCGCCGTCAATTCTTTTTATATGATTATCATGCGTACTTATTTGTCCAATCTGCCGGAATCTCTTATGGAATCCGCAAAGCTGGACGGAGCGAGCGAGTGGAGGATACTGTTCCAAATAGTGCTGCCGCTCTCTATGCCCATCATCGCGACAATCATATTGTTTTATGGCGTGGATCGGTGGAACGAATGGTTTAACCCGATGATTTTTATCAGGAAGAACGACATTGTGGCGCTGCAGCTAGTGCTCCGAAATATTGTCATTGAATCCCGTTTGACAGAGACAATGTCCATATCGGGGCCGTATGAGCCCAGCTTTCAGGACGGCATGAAGATGTGCGCCGTTATCGTGACGATGCTGCCTGTTATGTGCCTTTTCCCGTTTCTGCAGAAATACTTTGTCAAGGGCGTCTTGATCGGAGCGATCAAGGCATAGTTTTTCACATATAATAAACTCATTCAACTATTAAACTCATTAAACAAAGGAGAATGACTATGGAAATCCGGGCGAATCAATACGTAATGAGGTTTCAGGAGGGCGGCGTTCAGGTCTTGAAAGGCGATGCAGTCCTTTATTTCAACAAGCGCCCCATGTATGCCTTTATCAAAACAGTGCTGTCGATCACCGAGTTTTATGACGGCGCCTATGACGCGGTCTCAGAGTCCGGCGGCAAGGTTCTGGCGACGGGTGTCCTAAAAGTGCCGACGGGGGCTGAGCTGGATTTTGCAGACACCTACGAGACGGCGGACGGCGGCTTTAAAATCAGCCGGACGGTAAAGGTGCAAAAAGCGACTGACGATCTGGGCTTCGCAACGAAAATCGCGTTTGTTTTGGCGGCGTCCGACAATGTGCGGGACTACAATTATTACGCCCCGGCCAATTGGTACCGGCAGAATCAATTCAGCGCGCCCTATTCGATGGGATATGATCTTGACTGCGAGTATTTCTGGCGTCAGGAAGTAAACTATACCCTGCCGCTGTTTGCGGCGCAGAACATCGCTTCCGGCGAGATGGCCATGATGTCCCGCTGGGCCGCGGACATCACGATGCGCGATCAAAATTTTGTTCATTCGGAGCAGATTGTAGACCGGAAATACACAATCGGCTCAATCGGCTTTAGCAAACCCGAAAGCAAAACCCTCAATTATTTATACTATGGCTTCCCCCTGCGAAAGGAAATCGGCACGGTCAGGGACGGGCTCACACTTGATTATGTCTATCCCGGCGTGGACGGCGAGATGCCGAGGCGTGGCCCCGGCTATAACGTTGATTACATGCAGCAGACAAAAACCATGACCAGATTGTGTCATCCGATGGAGGAGGGTTTTGCCCAAAGCTACGCCATAGCGCTGAATTTTGGGCAATACGACGGCTATTATCCAATGATGCGCGACAGTTGGCGCACTGTCTACGCGAGGCTGAGAGAGCCTCTCTTTGAGGTGGACAACGAGCTGCAATACCGTAACTGTATGAAATCCCTCACAAAGCTGACAAAACAATACGGCGATTCATGGGGGCTCCCCTTTTCCTGCCAGCTGCCTCAGATGGACGTCAACAGCGTGTCTTTCCAGTTCGGATTTGTCGGGCAGCAGCCCGGAATCGGTTATCAGTTGATCCGCTACGGCGACATGGAAAACGTTCAGGAGTCCTATGAAAAAGGCATAAACATCATCGATTTCTGGGTGCGGGTGGGGCTTTTAGACACCGGCGCGCCGAGGTCCTGCTATAACCCCACGATAGAAGGCTTTGAGCCGATGCCCTGCTTCACGCGGATGATCGCCGACGGCCTTGAAAACATTCTGGACGCGTATGTCTATATGAAGAAAAAAGGCGAGGACAGGCCCGCGTGGCTGGAATTTTGCAAAAAGGCGGCCGACAGGCTCGTCCGCATACAGAACGAGGATGGCAGTTATTACCGCGCCTATAATGACGACGACTCCATGCGCATGGATTCCAAGGCGAATACGATCAGTATTGTGCGGTTCCTGGTCCAGTTCTTCCTCGTTACGGGCGACGAAAAATACAAAAAGGCCGCGCTTCGCGCCGGGGACTGGGCCTATGAAAACACATACAAAAATATGGAGTACCGCGGCTCGACCTGTGACAACACAGACATTATCGACAACGAATCCGGCATTTACGCGATGTTCGGCTTCCTTTCGCTCTATGACCTGACGGGAGAGGCAAGGTGGCTCGAAGCCCTGATCGGCGCGTCCGATTATACCGAGTCATGGACTTATGTATGGTCCTATCCGATGTCGGTTCCGTGGCCGAATCATCCGTTCAGCAAAAACTCCTTCGGGGGGCAGAGCCCCGTCACGATAGGCGGCGGGCACGGGGATATGTACATGGCCGCGTGCGCCTATGTCTATTACAGGCTGTACGTCATCACGGGCGACGATCATTACAGGGATTACGCGGAATTTATCCACAACAATACCCGTCAGGCCAACGATGTGGACGGCAGCTTCGGCTACGCGTATCCCGGCATGTCCCATGAGGGCGGCGGATTTGCGGCGCAGGTCTTTCAAAGCCATTATCACTGGCTGCCGTGGGTCACTTATGTGGAAATCGACCCAACCTCCCGCCTGTACGATACGTTTGGCGCGTATGATATAGCGGGGGCGCAGAAACTCAGCCCCGGGGAGCGAGCTGTCAGAAACCGCATCTACGATACTTATGCCAAATTCTGAACCGCTAACGAGCGGCTTGAATGTAAATCCGCGGCATGATAAGGTTGTGTCAAATAAGGTGAAGGGATGGTCATAAAAATGGCGAAAACGGCAAAAGTGACGCTGCACCCCGACTATAAAATCGGCGAGGTTGACAAGCGGCTTTACGGCTCCTTCTTGGAGCCCATCGGCAGCTGGGTCTACGGCGGAATCTATAACCCGCGGCATCCGACCGCCGACGACCTCGGCTTCCGCAGGGACATCATAGACGGCATCAGGGAATTTGGGCTTCCGATACTCCGTTTCCCGGGCGGCAACTTTATATCCGGCTGGGATTGGAAGGGCTCCATCGGCCCGAAGGATCAGCGCAAGGCGCAGCTTGACCTCGCATGGTTCCAATATGAGCCCAATCAGGTCGGCCACGACGAGTATATCGAGTGGTGCAAACGCATAGGCGCGGAACCCATGTATACGATCAACGTCGATTCCGAAGATTTGAAAAGCGCTTTTAACTTGGTAGAATATTGCAACCACCCCGGAGGGACCTATTGGTCCGATCTGCGCAAAAAATACGGTCACGCCGACCCCTACGGCATTAAACTCTGGTGCCTTGGCAACGAGCCCGACGGAACATGGCAGATCGCCTCTTGGGAGAAAGACCCGCGCGGCTACGGCATCCGCGCCCATGAGCTCTCTAAAATCATCAAATGGACTGACGGCAAATCCGAGACCGTCGTGGCCGGTTCCTCATCCCCCCACAATGAGACCTATCCGAGCTGGGATATGGAGGTGCTTGAGCAGTGCTACGACACAGTCGATTACGTCTCCATCCACCATTATCACTCGGCTTTGCCGGGCGACACCGCGAATTACCTGAACAGCACCGGTATCATTGAGGAATTTATCAACACGACCGTCGCCGCTTGCGACTACATGCAGGCCAAAAAGCACAGCCCCAAAAAGCTGATGATCTCCTTTGACGAGTACGGCTGCAACTTCCGGGAGCAGCGCGAATATTTCTTTGGCCGGGGCCAGAGAAGGCCCGGCAGCCAAGCCTACGACCTTACGCCCGGTCCCCATCATGACTTTAAACACATGGACCCCGCAAATTATGTCGACCGCTTTGCCGGCAGGCAGCAATACCAAATGCTGAACGCGCTTTCCACCGCTTCGGTCCTGCTGCTGTTCCTGCGCCGCGCGGACCGCGTTAAAATCGGCGTTATGACCGGAGGCATGAGGGGCGCGCTGGCTTACGACGGTCAGCACGTCTGGAAAAACGCGGCATACTACCCCTACTATCAGATGAATCAGTATGGCCGCGGCGTCTCGATTCTTCCGGTCGTCGACGGCCCGACCTTCAATACCGAGCAGTTTAACCTCGACGGCTTTAACCAGTACCACGCCTATGAGGGCGTCCAGAGCGTAGACGTCGCCGCCGTACACAACGAGGAGAAGGACGAGCTGAACATCTTTATCGTCAACCGCGACCAGGAGGACGATATTGAGGTCACGCTGGACGTGCGCGGCTTTGAGGGATACAAGTTGGCCGAACACATCGAAATGTATACCGACGATCTCAAAAAGGCCAACACATTTGAAAACCCGGACGCGATAAGACCGACTGTCAATTCCACAACCAAAATAGACGGCGGCAGGATAACGGCCTTCACCAAACAGTTTTCATGGAATGTGATCCGCCTCGCAAAGAAATAGGTTGATTTTCCATCTGCGGCGGACGCCGGTTTTCATGTCGCATTTTGAGCAGTTTTCCGCCGAAAATATCCTTTACGGAATGGCCGACGGTTATTACCAATACTATTTCTATCCTTTTCTCTATTTTCTTTTTATGAAATCTGACCCAGCACTTCCCCGATTGGCGCGCGGATTACGAGCTTCGCGCGGTCGTCGAAGTGTGTTTTTGTTTTATTGATCAGCACGAGATTTTCACCCGAAAAATATCTCAGAAGCCCCGCCGCGGGATAAACCGCAAGCGAAGTGCCGCCCACGATGAGCAGCTCCGCCCCGCCGATAACCTCAGCCGAAGCCGCCGTCACCTGTTCGTCCAGCCCTTCCTCATACAGCACGACATCCGGGCGGACCGTCCCGCCGCACTCCCCGCAGACCGGAATCAGGCCATCCTTGCAATGCGATTCATCCAAAATGTACGCCAAATCGTACTTCGCACCGCAGTCCATGCAATATTGGCGGTGGTTTGAGCCATGCAATTCATACACGCGGCGGCTTCCCGCCGCCTGATGCAGGCCGTCGACATTTTGGGTAACGACTGCCGTAAGCCGCCCGCGGCGCTCGAACTCCGCCAACGCCAAATGCGCCTTGTTGGGCTTTGCGTCCTTGCAGATCAAATTTTCCTTATAATATCGGAAAAAGAGCCGCGGCTCACGCAAAAACAGCGTATGGGAGAGCAGCGTTTCCGGCGGGTAGCCATAGACTTTTTGCGCCGCGTACAGCCCTGACGCGGAGCGGAAGTCGGGTATGCCGCTCTCGGTTGACACGCCGGCGCCGCCAAAAAATACGGTGCTGCCGCTGTGTGTTATCAAATCGCTTAATTGACTGATTTGCTCGCTCACATTATTTGCCATAAGAAACCCTGTATCATCGTATCACATCCCGCGGCAAAGAGCAAAAGACTCAAAAAAGCCCAATAGGCATAGCAAAGCGGGCGCGCCCTATGAGCGGGTCGAGACCGCCCGCGGGGCGCGCCCGCTGTCGATGCGTTTTTCTTATGACTATAGTCCGATCTGTTTTTCCACGGCTTCCATCAGACCCTTGATGTATCCGACCGCGAACAGGTTTGCGTTGACCGCGTAGCTCGGCTTGTCATTCGGCTCGCCGATCATCGTCGGCACATGG
>JAITSR010000153.1 GCA_031287655.1 Clostridiales bacterium | reverse complement strand
CGCGCCGACGGCACGATCGTGATGGCGACGTTCGACGGGCGTCAGCCGGGACATTCGCTGGGCATCTCGGCGGGCGAGGTCGCCGCTATTCTGGCCGACTACGGCTGTGTCAACGCCGGGCTCTGCGACGGCGGCAGCTCGTCGGTCATGATGTACGACGGGGAAATCATCGGGAGCCCGTCGACCCCGATGAAAACGACAGGCCGCTAGCTGCCGAACGCTTTTCTCGTCCTGCGCAAGGACGCGCCCGCCGGGACGCCGGAAAAAGCCGCCCAAACAGCGGGCGCGGCGAAAGTGGCGGCGACCACGACGGCGGCGGCCGGAACGGCAGCTGCCAAAGAGACCGCAGCGGCAATCGCCAAAGAGATCGCAGCTGCAACCGAAACGGCGGCGACCACGACGGTGGCAGCAACGGCGGCGGTCGCGGCTGTAAACGCGGCGGCTCCCGCAAAAACCGTCGCATCCACCCCAAACGCGTGATATGCGCGGCACGCGCGCCGCGCACGCCTGCAATCAGGCGCGGCGTGAGTGACTGAGCTGACCTGTTACACGCCAAATGGCCGGATTGCCACAAATGGCAGCGTCGTCACTTTACAAGTCCGGGGGGTTGTGTTATCTTACCTGTAATACAACTGTCAACTGACAAGCCGGCACGAGATGTCCGGCTGACGAATGGGCTGAAACGAAAAGAAACAAAAAAACAAAAGAAAGGGGATATATGGTTAAGGAAAATTTGGAAAAACTGTTTGGCCTCCAAAACAAAAAAATCCTCCTGACGGGCGCGGCCGGCGGCATTGGCGAGGTTCTGGCGGAGGGGCTGGCCGGGGCGGGCGGCGAAATGCTGCTCTGTGACATCGCGGAGGAACGGCTCGCGGCGGTCGCGGCAAAAATCGCGGCGGGCGGCGGCACGGCGTCCGGTTTCTATATGGACGTGAGCCGCACGGCCTCAATCCGCGAAGCGGTCGAAAAGATCATCGCGGACGCCGGACGCGTCGACGTTTTGATCAACTGCGCCGGGATCAACAAGCGGGAAGGCTTCCTCGACGTGACGGAGGAGACGTATGACAGGATCATGGACATCAACCTCAAGGGGATGTACTTCCTCTCTCAGGAGGTTGCAAAACACATGATCGCGCAAAAGAGCGGCAACATCATCAACGTCGCGTCGCACAACTCGGTCGGGATGCTGGGCGGCTGCAGCGTTTACGGCGCGTCCAAGAGCGCCGTGACCGCGCTGACGCGTTCGATGGCCGTCGAGTGGGCGCAGTATGGCATCCGCGCGAACGCGATCGCGCCGGGGCATTTCATCACGCCGCTGACGACCGTGACATGGGAGCATCCCGAACGCAGCGCCTATCTGCGCGAGCGGATCGCGATGAGGCGGCCCGGCACGCCGGAGGAACTCGTCGGCGTCACGGTCATGCTCGCGTCCGATTCCTCTAGCTACATGAGCGGTATGATGATCCACATCGACGGCGGCTGCCTCGCCGGCGGCTTTCCTTGGCCGTATGACACGAAGTATTGAGTGTCATACGGTCACGGGGACGGGGTGTGGAGAGGGGAGGAAGCCCCTCTTCCGCAAAAAGGAATGGTGCGAATGGGGATTTCTGCAATCCAAAAAACGAATGTGAGCGAGCAGGTCTACGAGCAGCTGCGCGAGCAGCTTTTGGCGGGCGAATGGCGGCCCGACGATAAGCTCCCTTCGGAAAACGAGCTTGCCGCGCTGTTCGGCGTCAGCCGCGTCACGGTGCGGCAGGCTCTGCAGCGCATGGCGGCGCAGGGGCTGTTGGAGACGCGTCTCGGCGAGGGGACGTTTGTGCGGCGGTACACGCCCGGGCTTTTTATGGCGAACGTGATTCCCGCCGCGTTCCTGACGGGCAGCCCGCTCGCGGACGTGCTGGAATTTCGCCGGATGATTGAGGCGCCGACCGCGGAGCTCGCGATCCAAAAGGCGACGGACGGGGATATTTTGGCGCTCGGCGAAATATATGAGCGGATGAGCGCGGCGCGGCTCAGCGACAAGGCGTTTTTTCGCGCGGATTTTGAGTTTCACCTCCAGTTCGCGCTGATGACGCGCAATTCGCTCCTTGCGGAAACCTATCGCGTGCTCCAAGACATTTTCCTGTACGGCATGAAAGAGGTCGTCCGCGCGCGGGGACATTCCCAAGGCCTTTATTATCACGGGCTGCTGCTGGAAGCGGCGCGCGGGAGGGACGCTGTCCGCTGCGGCAAAATCATGGCGGAACACATTGAAAACACCTACGAGGACATGAAAACAAAAAACCAATGAACTCTTGAAAATGCGATAATGGAAACGGAGGTTTTTATGGCGGAAGCGAAAAAATCGGTCCGGGAGCTGCAAAGGCTCGCGACGCAGATCCGGCGGGACGTCGTCGAGATGATCGGCGGGGAAGGGGCGGTCGGGCACCTCGGCGGCTCGTGCTCGAGCGCGGACGTGATCGCGGTGCTCTACGGGCACAAGATGAGACACAGGCCGGAGGACCCGGGCTTTGCCGGCAGGGACAAATTTTTGTACAGCAAGGGGCATGCCGCGATCGCGCAGTACGCCGTGCTCGCGGAGCTCGGGTATTTCCAGCGCGCGGAGCTCAAAACGATCAAGGCGCTCGGCTCGCGTTTGCAGGGGCATCCGGATCGCACAAAGACGCCGGGGATCGAGGCCGGGACGGGCTCTCTGGGGCAAGGGCTCTCGGTCGCGAACGGCCTTGCGCTCGCGATGAGGCTTGATAAGACGGGCCGGAAAGTCTATTGCCTGATGGGCGACGGCGAAATCGCGGAAGGGCAGATTTGGGAGGCCGCGATGGCCTCGGCGCACTATCGGATCGACAACCTCGTCGGAATCCTCGACCGGAACCGCTTACAGGCCACCGGCGCGACAAAGGACCGGTTCAACACGGAGCCCTTGCCGGAAAAGTGGCGGAGCTTTGGCTGGCATGTGATCGAAGCCGACGGCCATGACATCGAGGCGCTGATCGCCGCGTTTGACGAAGCCGACACGGTCAAAGGCAAGCCGACGATCGTGATCGCGGACACCGTGAAGGGGAAGGGCATCTCGTTTGCGGAGAACGTCGTCGCGTTCCACAACGGCGCTATGACAAAGGAACAGTATGAGGCCGCGCTCGCGGAGCTCGACGCGCGGCTCGCAGAGCTCGCCGGATAAGCGGGAAAGGAAGAACAGGGAAAGGAATGGTCATATTTATGAATAAGACGCAAAACAGTCAGAGGACCGCCTACGGCGAGGAACTTGTGGCGCTCGGCAGGGAAGACCCGAATGTCGTCGCGCTCGAGGCGGACCTCGGGAAGTCCACGATGTCGTACCTCTTTGGGGAAGCCTTTCCGGAGCGCTATTTCGAGATGGGCATCGCGGAGCAGAACATGATGTCGACCGCCGCGGGGCTCGCGGCCGGCGGGAAGACCGCGTTTGCGAGCACGTTTGCGGTGTTCGCGTTCGGCCGCCCCTATGACCAGATCCGCCAGACGATCTCGATCGGCAGGCTGAATGTGAAGATATGCGGTTCCTCGGCGGGACTCTCGGACTTTGGGGACGGCTCGACCCATCAGGCGATCGAGGACGTCGCGGTGATGTCCGCGATCCCGAATATGACGGTCTTTACGCCGTGCGACGCCGCGGAGACGCGGAAGGCCGTGCGCGCCGCCGCCGCGATCGAGGGACCCGTGTACATCCGCGTGTGCCGGAACCCCGTGACCGACTACACAAAGGCGGACGATGTCTTTGAACCCGGCAAGCTCCGCGTGCTGCGCGAGGGCGGGGACGTCGCGCTGATCGCGCACGGCGTGATGGTGGACGCCGCGATGGACGCCGCGGAGGCGCTTTCGGCGCGCGGCATATCGGCGAAGGTGATCAACGCCGCGACGATGAAGCCTTTTGATTACGAGGGCTGCGCGCGGCTCTGTGAAGGTCTCCGGGCCGTCGTGACTGCGGAGGAACACACCTTTATCGGCGGGCTGGCGTCCGCCGTCGCGCTCGCGCTCCGCGGGCGCGGGACGCCGATGGACTTCGTCGCGATCATGGACGAATTTGGCCAATCGGCGCACTCGGCAAACGAGCTGTACGAGCACTACGGCCTGACGGCGTCCGCGATCGAGCAAAAGGCCGCGGCGCTGTTGGGCGTGTGAACGAGTACGGCGAAGTTCAGTGCGCCGATGGGGTGTGGAGAGGGGAGTATCCCCTCTCCCGCAGTAAGGAGGGAAGAATCGAAGGGAACCATAGGGTGCCCTTCGAGGAGCGAGCGGACTGCGGAGCGACATCGGCGCATTCGGCAAACGAGCTGTACGAGCACTACGGCCTGACGGCGTCTGCGATCGAGCAAAAGGCCGCGGCGCTGTTGGGCATCGGAAAACCGTAGGGACGACCATTGGTCGCTCCGAAAAATACAAGGGAGGCGAAATAATTATATGAAAATCGGATTTATCGGCTTGGGGATTATGGGCAGGCCCATGGCCAAAAATCTATTAAAGGCCGGGCATGAGCTCGTCGTGTACGACGTCGTGCGCGCGGGCGTCGACGAGGCCGTGGCCGCGGGCGCGAAAGCCGCGCCTTCGAGCAAGGCGGTCGCGCAGGACTGCGGCATCGTGATCACAATGCTCCCGAACTCGCCGCATGTGAAAACGGTCGTGCTTGAAAAAGACGGCGTGCTCGAGGGCGCGAAGCCCGGAACGATCCTGATCGACATGAGTTCAATCGCGCCTGGCGCTTCGCAGGAAATCGCGAAGGCTTGCGCGCAAAAAGGCGTAAAAATGATCGACGCGCCGGTCAGTGGCGGAGAGCCGAAGGCCGTGGACGGTTCGCTGTCGATCATGGTCGGCGGCGACAAGGCCGTGTTTGAGCAAGTCAAAGACGACATTCTGCTGAAAATGGGCGCATCCGCCGTCTACTGCGGCGAGATCGGCGCGGGCAACACGACAAAGCTCGCGAATCAGGTCGTCGTGGCGTGCAATATCGCGGCTGTCGCCGAGGCGTTTACGCTCGCGAAGAAGGCGGGTGTCGACCCGGCGCTCGTGTTTGACGCGATCAAGGGCGGCCTCGCCGGTTCAACGGTAATGAACGCGAAGGTTCCGATGATGCTCGACGGGAACTTTAATCCGGGTTTTAAAGTGGACCTGCACATCAAAGACTTGAACAACGCGCTCGAAACGGGGCACGCGATCGGGTCCCCGCTGCCGCTGACCGCCGCCGTAATGGAGATGTTCCAGACGCTGCGCGCGGACGGCAGGGGGCAGGACGACCACAGCAGTCTGGCAAATTATTACGCGAAGGTCTCCGGAACTAAAATCGGAGGATGAGCGATTAAACCCGGCTGCGGCGGCGATTGTGAACACGTTCGCCGCTGACTCGTTCCGTCGGCCGGATATGCGCGATTCATTGCGCCGCGTCGGCGAGTTCAACGCGCACGACGGCGACGGGGATTTCTGCGACCGGGACCGGAACAAACGGGTCGCCCCCGCCGCGTCGGATCGGAATCGCTTCGGCGGCAAGCGCGCCTAAGAGCGAGATGTATTCCGGTGAGGCGAGGATGTCCGCGGCGTCGGTGATCTCTGGGGCGTCGACGGCCTCAGCGGTGTCGGAGACGCCGGGGGTATCCTCGCTGTCTGTGCCGCCTGTGCTGTCGGCGTCGGTGATGTCGGACGCCGGTTTGCCGGGCGCGGGGCCGCGCGGGGGCAGGAGCCGTATGCCATAGCGCACGGCCCCGCGTATCGTCTCTTTGCCGCCGGGAAACAGGCCGCGATAGAACGCGAGGGCGCCGTCATAGACTGCGCCCTCATAATTTTTTTGGATGCGCGCAAATACGGCGGTGTCAGTATCCGTGTTATCACTGTTTTCTATATCGCCGTCATAGTCCTCGTCATAGAGGATCACTTTTTTTGAGAGCCGTCCGGCCGCCGCCGCGACCGATTCACCGAGCTCGCCGCCGCAGACGAAGATGCAGTCGAGTCCGTCCGCAAACCAGACCTCGGCGAGCGCTTCCGTCTCCGCGCCCGCGCGATATGCCCCATTGTAACCGTATCGAATCAAAACGCCGTCCTCGTCCTCCGATAAGCCCAGTTCTGCCGCGGCGTATTCCGCGCCTTGAATAAAGCCGCTCCCGGCGTCCGTGATTTCCGGAACCGGCATCGCGCCCAAAAAACCGAGCGCCCTCATGCCGGATTTTACGGCGGAGTACCCCGCGAGGAAACCGGCTTGATCCGACGCAAAGCGCACGCACGCGACGTTTTGCCCGATCGTTTCATGCTCAAACGTCTCGTCGTGCGGCCTGCCGTCGACAAGGATGAAACGGACGTCCGGATAGCGGCTCTGCGCTGTGTAGAGCGGGACTTCAAGCAAGGGGCCGGGCGCGGCGATCAGCTTTGCGCCGTCCGACACGGCGCGGGAGATCGCGTCAAGATACGCATCCGGGCCGTCGTCGGCCGTCGGCGCGTAATGTCGGTATGTGAGCCCGCGCTCCGTCGCGCAGCGCGTGAGTCCGTCCCACATCGCCTGATTGATCGCGCCGTCGTTGAGCAGCCCGAAGTCGCTGATAAAAGCGAGCTCCGCTCCGAGCGGCGTGGCTTTGGGCGCGTCCGACGCCGGTGTCGGTCTCGGTGTTGCCGATGAGGCCGCCGATGTC
>JAITSR010000151.1 GCA_031287655.1 Clostridiales bacterium | reverse complement strand
TGGCGCGACGCAGCCGCTGTTTCGCGAGAAAACTTGAGACGTTGCTCGCAGTTGTGGCAGTGTTCGTTGAAGCATACAACAAGTTTGGCGCGGCAAAATCGCGTTGGCGTGCTTCCCACCAGAGGGGCGAACTTCCCTTCGGCTTGCTTGATTTCTTTTGATTCAATGTGGTTTGCCCACTCCCTAAATGTCTACCATATCGGCGTTACGATTTAAGCGAAAAAAAAGGCAGGGCGGTTGCCCTACCTGGCGGTTGCCCTACCTTTCTGGAAGTGAATCAAGCTATAATTTCTTTTTCAGCTTCGCTATCCTGCTTGTCTGTGATTCGGATAGTTCATTTGCCCTTGCGTCTAACACCTTTGTAAACGCTTCTTTATTGCTTGAATCAATACAAACCGCAATCCGCTCGGCGTGTTGTGGGATTTCTTTTACCCTGCACTTCGCAAGGTGGTCAAGTAAAAGAGAAAATATCTGCTTTTGATAATTTTCATTTGCTTTGCACAGATGGGCAAAAACGCTGATACTATTATCAACCGTGATAACGCTTCCTTTTTTGTAAGCCGTGATGATTTCAGGCAAACGCTCAAATATCGCTTTTGACTCAAGCGGGGCGATGAACGATAAAGCCCTCATGCTTCCCCAAACAATCCGATTGTTCTTACTTGACAAAGCCGTGATAAAATCATCTGTAAAGGCGGGTATCAATTCTGGTTTTCTTTGCCCAATCTCGTACAGAACCTTAACGCAATCATTAGCTATGGCTTGGTCATCAGACTTCAATCCGTCAGCTATCTCGCGTATTCCGTTTTTGTCCTTGCTGTCGCACAGCTTTTCCGCAAGTTCAATATTCGGGATTTCATCATTCCTACCAAGCCGACAAGCTAATAATTCAATCATAGGTTTCACCCCGTAGCGGATTTAATTAGCAAAGTTTCTTTCCCATGCGGGAAGTTTTTTCATCATCGACAACGCCGCGCTTTCTGCGGCTTCTCTGGCTAATCCTTGCGTCTTAACGATGAATCCAATCATACTCTCCTTTTTCTGCTCAAAAGAGTGCATAGAACCGTCCTCATTAGCGCAATGAACGCAATAGTCCTTGCTTTCATCTCCCATCGCAAATTCGGATTTTTCTTTCATTGGCATACCACAAGCGATACAAGTTTTCATTTTTGTTACCTCCATAATTTTATTGTTTTATTAACGCCGTAAAGCACTCTATCAGGGCGCTTTTATAGCGCGTTAAAACCGAATCTTGCGGCGCAAACAACTCGCCGTTCAATAGGTAGTAGTGAACCAACCCAAGCCATGTATTGAATAACATATGAAAAGGGACAGCCTTTATTTTTCCTGCGCTGATTTCATATTCCAAAGCCTGTAAAAAATGAATAGACACAATTGATTGTATTGCAATAAATGTGTTCTTGGCTTCCTCTGGGAGATAGACCGCTTCTTTTATCAAGCGTTTATAAAAGCCCTCATGCTGTATCAATACATTGATGTGCATATTCAATAGCTTTTCTATATCGCCACTGGATTCAGATAAAGACTGTAATTCGTTGTTTATACTCTGCGAAAAGGAATCCAATAAACAGATTAAAAGGCTTTCCACAGTAGGGAAGTGAACGAAAATCGATCCGTGGGAAACTTTCGCTTCTTCTGCAATAGTTACTGTGGGAACGGAAAACCCTTGTTCAGAATAAACCTTAATTGCGGCGGCAATTATTCTTTTTCTGGTTTCTGCCTTTTGTAATTTCCGTTTCTCTGCCATTCGCTATCTCCAAACTCATTGAGTGATAAGTTATTATATCACTCTTAGTCTTTCCTGTCAACAATAATTTCTACTGTCATTTTGGAAGAGCGTGGGCGCGGGGTGCGCACACTCCCGCGCCCTTAGCAATTTTAATTATCGGAACAAACAGTTTATCGGTCAATGTCCTGCGTTCTGCGCGGTTGTCGTTCTTGTGTGTCCTCGCGCATGATATTCTCCGCGCCCTTGCGTAACTGCTCCACGCTCCGCACTTCGTCCTGTAAGCCGTAATAACGCTCACAGGCGGCGTATTTGGCGGCTGTCAGCTTCGTTTGCTCGGCTCTCCACTCCTTGATGGGCGGCGGGTCGGTTCTGCCGTTCATAACGGTGTTGAGTTAGTCCCTCGCGGCTTTGACCGCTTCGATTTCCGCGCCGTGCTTGGCGTAGTATGCTTCGCGTTTCTTCGGGTCTTTCAGTTTGGCATACTCGTTGTAAACCGCCCTGTGCTGTTTGCGGCTCTCATACTGCGATATATGCTGTGAAAGGGTATCAAGCCGCCGCTCCGCTTTTCGTATGTTGTCGGCAAGGTCTTTGTACTTCTCGTTTCAGCGGTTCAGCAAAGATACAGGCCATCCTGTAATTTTATTGCCTGATAACCCAGCGCCCATTTTTCCGCGCGCCCTCCCGTATCAGCAAGCCTTTCTTTTTGAGTTCCGCAATCGCGGATTGAGTGCCTCTTAATGATTTTCCGGTGGCGGCGGCTATTTCATTTTGCGCGGCGGTAGGATTGTTCCGAACGTATTCCAATACGGCAATTTCTGTTATTGTACAATTTATCCCGCAAAATAAACCGCAATTTTTGCGGGATAAATCGATGTCATTTTGCGGTTTAACAGTCCCCGCATCAAAGGAGTAGCTATCGTCAAGCGGCACGATGATCCGAAACACGTCACCATCAATAAGTTCAGGGTCTTGCCCGGAAAGCCATTTTCAGTCGGGGCGCCAGTTGTCCGGCAGCGTCGGGTTTTTGATCCGGACGGGGTCGCGGTATTCATAGGGGCGGCCGTCGGCCGTCCGCGTCTGCAGCGTGACCGAACGGATTACCTCGGGTACGACGGGCCTGTAGATCGTGACTCCGGGTATGTCCGTGACCTGTGTGACGGCGACGGATGCGATGCGGCGCAGTTCCTCATGCCCCGAGGTCACGAAGCCGAATACCGGGTACAACCCGTAGAGCTCCGGGCAGGGGCTGAGCGGGAAAAACACTTCGCCCCCGGCGATGCCCAGCGCGCCGTATCCGCCCATGCAGACGCAGCCAAAACCGATTCCGATCGGCACGAGCTCCGGGCGGAGCTCGTATTCCAAGGGGATCAGGTATTTGGCCTCGGGGCGGGAAAAGGCCCGATAGCTCAAATCCACATATTTGCCGGGTACGATCCGCTCGATCGCGTGGCCGTCATAGACGCCTTGCCGCGCGCAGTAGAGGAAGCTGTTTACCGTGTTCGGCGCGGCTTTTTGCAGCAGGCGGACCGCGACGCTCCCGCCGCTCTCCATATGGAAAACGGCGGAAATGTCGGCGGCGTCGGAAACATTATACTCATTCATCATTTTTTCTCGAGCGGCGACAGGTTTGTGATCGTTGAAAACGAGTGGTAATTCATGCCGGTCAGCGCCGGGTTGATCAGCGTGGACACGCCGTTTGTGCAGACGGCGATCGTCCCGGCGTCCTCCAAAACCAGCTTTTCCGCCGCGATCAGCGTGTTCCAGCGCTCCGTCAGGTCCGTCCCCGCGAGCTCGCCCGCTTTGTTGTACAGGTCAAAATAGGCCTGATTCGCGTAGTGCTGCGAATTGCCCTCGTTCCACACGTTCAGCGTCGAAATCGGGTCCTGATAGTCCGGCGTCCACATGATCAAAAACATGTCATAATCGCTGCCTCCGGTGAGCCGGGCTTTTGCCAGAGCCGTGTCCTGCGGCAGGGAGAGAAGTTCGACCGTCAGCCCCTCAAAGAGGGACTCGTACATCCCCTTTAAGGCTTCGGCGATGCTCACATACCGCTCGTCGTCGGAGACCATCAGCTCGACGGAGATTTTGTCGCCCAGAGCCGCTTTCGCGCTCTCCCAGTATTTTTTGGCTTCATCCTGATTATAGGGCATGACGTCCCCCGCCTCGGTCCGAAAATCCACGCCCGTCGACGGATTGTTCACAAAGCCCGCGGGGATCAGCCCGTTCAAGGGCGAGGAACCGTCGGCGATCACCCTGTCGCACAGCAGCTTTTTGTCAATCCCGAGCGCCAGCGCCTTTCGCAGATCGGCATTGGCCAAAACGGTCGCGTTGCCCGTGCGCTCCTGATTCATGCGGATATAGGTGATCGTCCCGGTGTTGAACGCCTGATAATCCGGATTATTCACGCTCTGGGACGCGATCTCGCCGGTCAGCTCCGCCGCGTCCAGCTGCCCCGCGTCATACAGGTTCAGCGCCGTGGATGCGACCTTGATCACCTCATAGTGGATATTCTCCGATTTTGCCGCGTTGCCCCCCGTATACGCCGGGTTTTTTCGCAAATCCATCGAAAGGCTGTTCTGATCCCAGTTTTCGATGATGAAGGGCCCGTTGTATACGGCGTTCTCACTCGAGGTACCGTAGGTCTTGCCCTTTTCCGCCGCAAAGGCCGCGTTTTTCGGATAGAGCGGCGCAAACGTCAGCAGCGAGGTAAAATAGGGGGTCGGCGCGACAAGCGAGACCTCGAGCGTCGCGTCGTCTATGGCCTTTACGCCCAGCGCGGCCGCGTCCATCTCGCCGCTCGCGATTTCGGCCGCGTTCGCGATGATGCCCTGAATGATGAAGCTGTACAGGTAGGCGTTCTCCGTTTTGATCAGCTCTTGCCATGAGTAGACGAAGTCGCCCGCGGTCACGGCGTCCCCGTTCGACCATTTGACGCCGGGCCTGAGCTTGATCGTGTAGGTCAGGCCGTCGCTTGAAATCTCCGGCATAGCATCCGCCACGCCCGGCACGACGTTGTTGGCCTCGTCGGTTCTGTAGAGCCCCTCGTACACCGCGCCGAGGACCGTCGAATCCGGGTTGCCGTTCAGGTTGCTCGGGTCCAGCGTCGTGACCTCGGTCGGGAACATCAGGTTGATCACGGCGGACGCGGACGATCCGGAAGCCCCGCCCGCGGTCTCGGCCGCTTGGGTCGCCGCCGCTTGGGTGGTCTCGGCGACGGCGGCAGTGGTCGTGGTCGCGGCGTCTGCCGCGGCAGCCGTCGTCGCCGCGTCGGCTGTGGCCGCTGCTGCGGTTGTGGTCACAGCTTCGGTCGCCGCCGCAGCGGTCGTCGTCGCGGCCGTGTCGCCGTTTGAGTAGCAGCCCGCAAGGGCGGCGGACGCCGCGAAGGTCAGCGCGAGTACCAGCGCCAAGGCGAGCAGACGCGCCGCTCCCCGCGTATTGCGCGCCACTCCCCGCGTATTGTGCGCCGCCGCGCCGTTTGCGTGAAACGCCGCCGTCTTTTTTGCCTTTTTCCGCCCTCTCATCTCTTGAATCTCTTTCATTGCTCGTCTCTCCTTTTGTTTACTATGTTTATTTTGATAATCGACTTTACGAACAGACTCTTTATTCGGACACTCGACTTTACGAACAGACTCTCTTGTTTCGTTTTTCCTGATACGCGGTCGCCTCCGCCTCCGTGCAGTACACGAAATGGCCGGGCGCGACGGCCCGCAACTTCGCGTCCGCGCCGGGAGGTTGGGGGATATACGCGATTCGCTTTCGCGATCTTTCATATTCGGGGTCCGGCAGGGGGATCGCGGAGAGCAGGCTCTCGGTGTAGGGATGGACGCCGTAGTTGTATATTTCCTCGCTCGGCCCCACCTCGACCAGTTTGCCGTAGTACATCACGCCGATGCGGTCGCTGATGAATTTGACCATCGACAGGTCGTGCGCGATAAACAGATAGGTGAGGTTCTGGGATTTTTGCAAATCCTGAAGCAAATTCACCACCTGCGCCTGTATCGAGACGTCCAGCGCCGAAATCGGCTCGTCGCAGACGATAAAACGCGGCTTTAGCGCCAAGGCCCGCGCGATCCCGATCCGCTGGCGCTGGCCGCCGGAAAACTCGTGGGGGTAGCGGTCGGCGTGGGACTCGTCGAGCCCGACAAGCTCCAGCATCCGATACACCCGCTCGTCCCGCTCCCGCGCGTTCTTGGCGGGGTCGTGCAGATCAATGCCCTCGGCGACGATGTCCTTGACCTTCATGCGCGGGTTCAGCGATGCGTAGGGGTCTTGAAAAATCATCTGCGCATCCCTGCGAAAGCGGAGGATTTCGGCCCTGCTCCTGATCCTGGCGATGTCCTCGCCGTCAAACAGGATCCGCCCGGCCGTGGGGGTATAGAGCCTGATAATGCTCCTGCCCGTCGTGGATTTGCCGCAGCCGGACTCCCCGACGAGGCCGAAGGTCTCGCCTTCCTCGATATAAAACGAGATGTCGTCGACGGCGCGGACCTCTGTTTTTTGGCCTTTGTTGAAATATTGCTTCAGGCCGTCCACTTCCAGAAGTTTTTTGCGGTTTGTGTTTAACATAGGCTCCTGCGCTTTTTTTGGATTACCTCCGGCGGCTCGGCCGCGGGTGAGCGCGGGTCAAGCAGCCATGTGGCGGCGTAGTGGGTCTCTGAAATTTGAAACAGCGGCGGCGCCTCTTTCGCGTCGATCCCCATCGCGTAGGGGTTCCTGAGATGAAAGGCGTCCCCCGCGGGCGGATGCAGCATGTTCGGCGGCGTCCCGGGGATCGCGTACAGCCTCTCTCCGGTCTCGTACAGGGTCGGCATCGAGCAGAGCAGCCCCCATGTATAGGGATGCCTCGGGCTGTAAAAAATCTCGTCGGTCCGCCCGACCTCGACGATCCGGCCCGCGTACATGACCGCGACCCGGTCGGCGACGTTCGCCACGACGCCCAAGTCGTGCGTGACAAAGATGATCGAAGTCGACACCTTCTTTTGGATGTCCTTCATCAAATTTAGAATCTGGGCCTGAATCGTCACGTCAAGCGCCGTCGTCGGCTCGTCCGCGATCAGAATCTCCGGGTCGCAGATCAGGGCGATCGCGATTACGATCCGCTGTCTCTGTCCGCCCGAAAACTGATGGGGATAGTGGGAAAAGCGTCGCTTCGCGTCCGGAATGCCCACGATGTCCAAGAGTTCGAGCGCCCGGGCGCGCGCGGCCCCTTTGGACGCGCGCATATGCTTTCGGTAGGACTCCATGATCTGGTTGCCGATCGTCATCGTCGGGTCCAAAGAAGTCATCGGGTCCTGAAAGATCATCGAAATTTCACGGCCCCGGATCGCCTGCATCCGTTTCTCGCCGCTTTTGAGCAGGTCGGCGCCCTTAAAGAGGACCGAGCCCCTCTCTATGTTTGCGGTCGGGGCGAGCAGCCGCATGATCGAGCGCCCGGTCACGGACTTGCCGGAGCCGGATTCGCCGACGATCGCGAGCGTCTCCCCCTTGTGCAAATCAAAGGCCACGCCCCGCAGCGCCCGCACTTTGCCCGCAAAGGTGTCAAAGGAGACATGCAAATCCCGAACGTTCAGTATCGTTGCCACAGCCATATGTTTTCTCCTACGCGCCCTCGTGTCGGAATGGTCTTGGGGATTGACGCGGTTCTGCGTTTTCCTTGGGGTCCAGGGGCCGATGCCCCTGGTCGTTTAGGGGTCCGGGGGAATTCGAAACCCCCGGCGCGTTTTTGGTACTTTTTCCGCGGTGAAAAAGTACGCCTACTCCTTCATCTTAGGATCAAAGGCGTCCCGGAGGCCGTCGGCCAACAGGTTGAACGAGATCATCAGCACCGAGAGCGTGACCGTCGGGACCCACATCTGATACGGCAGTACGCGGAACGCCTTGTACCCCTCGTTGAGCAGCGTACCGAGCGAGGCCTCGGGAGGGCGCAGACCCAGCCCGATAAAACTCAGAAACGCCTCAAAAAAGATCGCCTGCGGGATCGAGAACATCATCTGCACGATCACGACGCCGGAGATGTTCGGCAGGATGTGCTTTGCCGCGATCACCGCCTTGGATTGGCCGAGCGTGACGGCGGCCAGCACATACTCCTGATTTTTCAGCTTCATCGTCTGCGCGCGCACGATCCGCGCCATTGAAATCCAGCCGGTCACAATCATCGCGAGGATGATCGTGAAGATGCCGGGCTTGAAGATCGTCAGCATCAGGATCAGCACCACGAGGTTCGGGATCCCCGCGAGCACCTCCAAAATCCGCTGCATAACAGAGTCGACCCGCTCGCCGAAAAGCCCCGAAACGAGCCCGTAGGTCACGCCGATCGTCAAATCCAAAAACGCCGCGACAAAGGCGATCAGCAGGGACACCCTCATGCCGCCGAGAAGCCGCGCGAGCAAATCCCGCCCCAGATTGTCGGTACCGAGATAGTAGTACACGCCCTCCGGGACGCCCTCCGCCGCGTATTTGTCTATGAACGCGCCGCCGCCGCTGTTGTCGGCCGCCGTTCCGTCGAAGCCGCGCACGGTCACGCCGGGAATCTTCGGCGGCAGATTGCTGTGGGCGAGGTTCTGCCGGTTCGGGTCGTGGGGGAACAGCCAGATCGAGGTGAAGGCGACGCCGATCAGCAAAACGAGGACGACCATCGAAATGAGCGCGCTGCGGTTTTTGCGAATCCTGCGCCACGAATCCTGCATGAAATTCAGCGAGGGGGATTCGTTTTTCTCCCGCTCGTAGGCCGCGTTTTCGAGCTTGAGCGGCGAAAAATCGTGCGGGTCGGCGCTTGCTGTGCCGACGCCTGTGCCATTGTTGGCATCAATGTCTACGATGCTGCGGTCGTCTTTCATGACTCATGCTCTTTTCCGGCGACCCGAATACGGGGGTCGACAATGCCATACAGGAGGTCGACGACGAGGATCACCGCGA
>JAITSR010000145.1 GCA_031287655.1 Clostridiales bacterium | reverse complement strand
AGGTGCAGGATTTTTACCCGACGCCGGGCACGCTCTCGACCTGCATGTATTACACGGGGATCGACCCGCGCACGATGAAGAAGGTCCACGTCCCGGGCCGGGAGGAAAAGGCCATGCAGCGGGCGCTCCTGCAATACCGGAAGCCCGAAAACCGGGACCTCGTGGAAAAGGCGCTGCGCCTTGCGAGCCGCGCCGACCTGATCGGCTACGGCGCAGGCTGTCTCGTGCGTCCGAAACGAGGTGAAGGGCACACGGGAGGATCGACAAGGGGATTCCCCTTGTCCGA
This sequence comes from Clostridiales bacterium, assembly GCA_031287655.1. Classification (GTDB taxonomy): domain Bacteria; phylum Bacillota; class Clostridia; order WRLR01; family WRLR01; genus JAITSR01. The sequence continues at coordinate 3,769 of JAITSR010000145.1, read as the reverse complement.
TGTAAGGAGGGGAGAATCGAGGGGAACCATAGGGCGCCCCTCGAAGAGCGAGCGGACTGCGAGCGACGTGCGCCCGAAACGGACCGACGTGCGTCCGAAGCGGCGAAGATTCTGATAGAACCCTCATTTTCAGGGTAAATATTCAGTAACGGATTTTACCTGTCCGGTCACATCATTGGGGGCGACATGAGATTTTTCTTTCCACAAAGCGGCCTTGCGGCGCCGTCGTTATTCACGAAGCCGCCGCTGCGCTGCGAGACCTGTGAAAAAACCGCCGCGGAATGCCTTATTTGCGACAAGCGCGGCGCGTATCTCCTGACACTGCTGGCCGAAGCCTGCGCGGACTATAATATGGACGTGATCCATGAGGTGATGGAGCTTATTTCGCGCGGTCAAGAGACCCCGCCGGGCGGGTCCGCCGGACCCGCCGAGTCTGCCGAATCCGGCCCGGCGGACGTTTGCCCTTCCGCCGCCGCCAACCGCGCCGAATTTGCCCCGGAGCTGGTCGAGTGGCTGCGCGAGCACATCGACCGCATGGACTTCATCGCGATCAAGGCGCGCCTCGCCCGTGAGATCGCGGAGCGGCAGCGCGAGGGCGAGCGCCGGAGCGGGACGGACCGCAGGGCGGACGGCGACCGCCGGAAAAGCGGCGCGCGGTGGTTCGGGGTGGAGCGCAGAAGCGGGGCGGACCGCAGGAAAGGCGGCGCGACTTGATTTTACACAAACAATTTGCTGAACTCCTGCCTGTGGACGTACTCTTGAAAGGCGTGCTCCTGCGCGGCGCGGGATTTGATTTGCGGGTTTTTTTGGATCGCGTGCGCGAGATAGTCGATCGACTCGTCCGCCCGCCCGAGGTTCATCAGATTCACCGCGATCATGTAGAGCACCGTGTCGTCGTCCGGGCGCAGCCTGTCGCAGGACAAGAACTCCCCGAGCGCGTCCTCGAATCTCCCGGATTCATAGAGCACGACGCCGATGTTGAAGATCAGCTCCGTATCCGCCGGGTGGAGCCGCAGCGCGTTCCGCAGCACCTTTAGCGCCTCGCCGTGCCGTCCGATCGTCGACAGCAGCACGCCCAAATTGTTGTACGCGTCGATAAAGTCCGGCTTGATCTGGATCGCCGTATAATACGCCCTCGCGGCCTCCTCGACCATGCCGCGCTCGTCATACGAGATCGCGAGCCGATACCAGCCCTCGTGGAACATCACGTCCTCGCCGACGACCTTCAAAAAGCAGTCGCCCGCCTGCTCGTAATTCCCCATCTTCAAAAGGCATTTGCCGAAATGATACCACGCGTGAAGGTTCTCAGGCATATCCTCGACGAGCTTTTTGAACGCCTCGACCGCTTTTTCGGTGTCGCCGGTTTCTTCAAAATCCATCGCGTGGCAGAACGAAAGGTTAAAATACGCGTCGGCATTCGCGGGGTAGACCTCGATCGCGGCTTTGAACGCCTCGATTGAGCGCGCGTACTTGCCGGACATAAAGCACGCGTTGCCGAGGTTGTAGAAGATCATACCGAGTTTTTCGCGCAGATCGTCCTTTGAAAACTCCTTGTTCCCGGCGCACTCCGCGCCGCGCTTGTAGCAGCGGGCCGCGGCTTCAAACCTGCCCCGGATATAGTCGATGTTGCCCATGTTAAAATAGAGCGAGGGGGAGCGGGAAAAAATCCGCTCGATCGTCTCATACGCGGCATACGCGCCGTCATAGTCGCCCTCGCCATACTTTTTCCCGGCGGCCTCAAGCTGCTTTAGCACATTTTTCGAGGTGTCGGCGCGCTCGACCCGAATCTCACTCAGAATATCCTCAATCGGAAAGTTCTCCGCCCTCGGGCGCAGGATCGCGTCGACAAACTTGACCTTCTCGACGGTTTTCGCGACCTCGTCGCGCTCGTTTTGATAGAGGAAGCGGCGCAGCGGGATGCCAAAGCGGCCGCGGACCTTGCGCCGGAGCGTCGTCAAGTCGGTCCACAGGAACACGCCGGGGGCGGCAAGGCCGATCAGAAAGGCGGCGAGCACGACAAAAGGCTCGAGGTAGAGCCCCCCGTCATAGGAAAAGACGAGAAAGGCGACGACCGCGAACTGCCCCGCCGCCATCACAAGGCACGCGACCGTTTTTTGGTAGTAGAGCCGGAACAGCGTATAGGCCAACATCACAAGCAGGACAAACACCAAAAACAGAAACAGAAAATCCATTCGCCCTCCGCCGTGGCAAAACGGCCGCTATAGTTTCATTTCGTAGAGCTGCTGCTTTGAAATCAAAATCTGCCGCGGCTTGCTCCCGTCAAAGCCGCTGACGACACCGCGGGCCTCCATCTGGTCGACCATGCGCGCGGCGCGGGAGTAGCCGACCTTGAACTTGCGCTGGATCATCGAGGTGGACGCCTGCCCGGCCTCGACGACGTGCTCGATCACGAGCGGCAGGAGCTCGTCATTGTCGCCGGGATCGTCCTCCGACGGGCCCGCGCTCGTAATCCGCTCGATCATTTCCTCGTCATACTCCGCGTCCTGCGTCACCTTGACGTGCTCGACGACGCGCTCGACCTCCTCCTCGGAAATGAACGCGCCCTGCAGGCGGATCGGCTTTTTCTCCCCGACGGGATAAAACAGCATGTCCCCCCTGCCGAGCAGCTTTTCCGCGCCGCCGATGTCGAGGATGACGCGCGAGTCCGTCTGAGACGAGACGCGAAACGCGATCCGTGACGGGACGTTCGACTTGATCAGCCCCGTGATCACGTCCACGGTCGGGCGCTGCGTCGCGATCACGAGGTGCATCCCCGCCGCGCGCGCCATCTGCGCCAACCGGCAAATCGAATCCTGAACTTCCTTGGGCGCGGCCATCATCAGGTCCGCGAGCTCGTCGATAATAATCACGATCCGCGGCAGCTTCTCGCCCTCGCGCGTGCGGCGCACATAGTTGTTGTAGCCCGTGAGGTCCTTCACCTTTTTTTCGGCGAACAGGTTGTAGCGCGTCAGCATCTCCTGCACGGCCCACGCGAGCGCGCCCGCAGCCTTGCGCGGGTCTGTCACGACCGGGATCAGTAGATGCGGGATGCCGTTGTACATGCCGAGCTCGACGACCTTAGGGTCGATCATGATCAGCTTGACGTCGTCCGGCGAGGATTTGTAGAGCAGGCTGATAATCATGCCGTTGATGCATACGCTCTTGCCGGAGCCCGTCGCGCCCGCGACGAGCAGATGCGGCATTTTCGCGATGTCCGCCATGACCGCGCTGCCGGAGATGTCGACGCCGACCGCAAAAGCGAGCGGCGAGGGGTGCCGCGTGAACGCCTCGGACTCAATGATGTCGCGCAGTACGACCGTCGAGACCTCCCGGTTCGGGACCTCGATCCCGATCGCGGAGCGGTCGGCGACCGGCGCGATCCGGATGCCTGAGACGCCGAGTTTTAACGAAATGTCCTCCGCAAGGTTCACGATCGTGCTCACCTTCACGCCGACGTCCGGCTCTACCTCATACTGCGTGACCGAAGGCCCGCGCATGACGTTCACGACCTTCGCGCGGACCTTGAAGCTCAAAAGCGTCTCCTCGAGCCGCACGGCGGTCTCCTGCGTCTGCGCCTTCAGCTTGGACAGGTTTTTATGCGCGTCCGGGTTTTCCGAAAGAAAGCCGAGCGTGGGATAGCGGTACGGCGCGGGGACGGGTCCGGCGGGAGCGAAGCCCGCGGCGGACCCGGAAGCGGCGCCGGGCAAAACGGGCGCGGATGCGGACAGAGCGGGGCCCTGTGCGGACGCGGAGTCGGGGCCGTGCGCCG
>JAITSR010000125.1 GCA_031287655.1 Clostridiales bacterium | reverse complement strand
CAAAATGAATCACACCGAGAATAAGCTGATGCTCGTCTCGCTTGTTGTGGGGCTCGGCCTGCAAATCGCGCTGACGGAGATACCCGCGCTGAACGCGGTATTCGGCACGGCGCGCCTCGGGCTGTCCAGCTGGGGCCTGATTCTGGCGCTCAGTATCGTGCCGCTGATCGTACACGAAGTCTTGATTCTGGCAAAACTGATAACAGACCGCGGGCGGTTGCCGCGCAGATGAAAAAAAGCCCGCCCTACATTGGGGGCGGGCTTTTTTTCACTGGTGTGCCGACGCAGGAGCGCACGGGCGGCTGGCGCAGGGCCGTCAGCGCAGGAGCGCCTGAACCGAGTCCGCGAGACTTGCGAGGATCAGCGCGCACGAGGTCGCGCCCGCGTCGTAGAAGCCGCGCGAGCGCTCGCCGAGTCTGCTCGCGCGCCCAACCTTCGCGACCATGTCCTTTGTCGCCTCGCGGCTCTCGGCCGCCGCAACTTTTAGCGTGTCGAGCGCCGCGTCAAAATCCTTTCCGACGGCGAGCGCGGTCTCAAACGCGGCGACCGACGGCACGAGCACGTCGAGCAGCGTCTTGTCGCCGATCTCGGTCGGCACGAGCGCCCGGATTCCGGCGAGTCCGGCTTTCAGCATCCCGAGAAAATCCTCGGCGCCGATTTGCGCCTTGCCCCCGATGTTCTCCGCCATCTCCATAAAGAACGTGCCGTAGAGCGGGCCCATCGAGCCGCCGATCTCAGACAGCAGAATGTCGCCCAAAAGGTCCATCGCCTCCGAGAGGCTCCTGCCTTCGCCGCCGCCCTCGAGCTGCTCGCGGCATTTTGTAAAGCCCTTGTTCATGTTGACGCCGTGGTCGCCATCGCCCGTCGCGCCGTCGATCTCGCTCAAATAGTCCCTGTTTTTTTGGATCACGGCCGTGAGCTCGTAGATCACGCGCCCCGCGGCCTGTTGGTCAAATGTTTTCATAATCAAAAATCCCTCACGCTACTCACGCAGCTTATTATTTCACAGTTCCTATTGGCGTGGCCGGAACTGCTTTAACCCCATCGAGTCCGCCTCCTCGTCGAGCAGCGCCTTCAGCTCCGCGTCGAGCCGCATGACCGTGATCGTGACGCCCATCATCTCAAGCGACGTGAAGTAGTTGCCGACATAGGAGCGATAGACGTGAATCCCCTTTTCCTCCAGAATGTCGAACGCGCGGTTGAATACGACGTAACACTCCATCACGGGCGTCGCGCCGAGTCCGGAGACGAGCACGGCCACGTCGTTTCCGCTCTCAAACGGCAGATCGGGCAGAATGATATCGAGCATCAGCTCGGCGATCTCGTCCGCGGTGCGCAGGTCCGTCACCGAGACGCCCGGCTCGCCGTGATGCCCGATCCCGAGCTCCATTTTGCCATCCTCGATTTGAAAATTCGGCTTTCCGACCGCCGGGATCGTGCAGGGCGTCAGACCAATGCCGACGCTCCGCGTGTTGTCGACCGCCTTCTGCGCGACCGCGACGACCTCGTCCAGACTGCCGCCCTGCGCCGCCTTCGCCCCGCCGACCTTCCACACAAAAATCTCGCCCGCGCCGCCCCGGCGCTTCTCGGCCTGATCCTTAGGCGCGGAGGCCGCGTCGTCGTTCGCGACGACCGTCTTGACCTCTATGCCCTGCTTTTGCGCCATCTTGACCGCGAGCTTCACGTTCATGTTGTCGCCCGCGTAGTTCCCATACAGGCAGGCCACGCCCTTTCCGGCGTCCGCCGCTGCAAAAGCGTCGCAAAAAGCCTTGGCCGTAGGCGACGAAAAGATTTCGCCGATCGCGGCCGCGTCGCACATATTCCTGCCGACATAGCCGATGAACGCGGGCTTGTGCCCGGAGCCGCCGCCCGTCACGACGCCGACCTTGCCGGGGACCGGCGCGCCGACATACTTGACGACGCGCGGATTGTCGGTCGGGGCGACGATGTCCCTGTGATTTTTAACATATCCTTTCAGCATTTCCTCGACGACGAGGTCGGGATTGTTGATGATGCGCTGCATAATAAATAACCTCCGATAGTTGATAACTCTCAACTCGTAACTCTCAACTCGTAACTTTCAACTCTCCGCTCGTAACTTTCTTTATGGTTTTAAGATCACCTTTAGGCTGCCGTCGGCTTTTTCGGCGACGTCAAACGCCTCTTTCCAGCGGTCGAGCGGGAACGAATGCGTCACAACGCCCTCCGTCGGCAGCTTGCCGTTCTTGATCCAGTCGATCACCTTGTCGTAGCAGTAGGGACTCAGATGCGCGCCGAGCAGGTCCAGCTCCTTGCGGTCGCTGATGATACTCCAGTCGCATGTCGTCAGCTGCCCGAACACGGAGAATTCCACGAACGTCCCGAGCTTTCTGATCATCTCGAGTCCCTGCGTCACGCTCGAGGGGTGGCCCGTCGCCTCGATGTAGATGTCGCAGCCGTAGCCCTCCGTCATATCCTGAATCTTCTTTACGACGTCCTCTTTGCCGGGGTTCATCACGAGGTCCGCGCCGAATTTTTTCGCGAGCGCGAGGCGGTCGTCCTTCATGTCGAGGACGATCAGGCACTTAGGGTTGCGCTGCCGGAGCGCGCCGACCATGCCGAGCCCGAGCGTACCCGCGCCGGACAGCACGACGACGTCGTCATTGCCCGCGCCCGAGCGGTCGACGCAGTGCCACGAGCAGGCATACGGCTCGATCAGGATCGCGGCCTCGATCGGAAGCTCCGCCGGTACATGGTAGTTGATCCCTTCCTTTGTGAACTTCATATACTCGGCCATGCCGCCGTTCACATTGTACTGAAAGCCGTACAGGTCGTGCTTCTGGCACATCCAGTACTTGCCCGTCTTGCAGAAGCGGCACTCGCCGCACGGGACGATCTGCTCGGAGATCACGCGGTCGCCGATCGCGAAATCCCCCTTCACGTCCTCGCCGAGCTCGACAACACTCCCGATGAACTCATGGCCCGGCACGACCGGCGCTTTTACATACGGCGGGCTGCCGTCGCCGCCCCAAAAGCTCGGCGCGCCGTGATAACACTTGAGGTCGCCCGCGCAGATACCGCACGCCTCGACCTTGATCACGATCTCCCCCTTGCCCGCCCGCGGCACGGCCATCTCCTCGAGCCGATAGTCGCCGGGCGCGTGTACGACGAGCGCTTTCATCTTTTCAGGTAAATTACCCATAGCAACTCCAAACCTCCGTTATGTATAATTGACATATTCTTCTTCTTATAAATGATAGTACTTGTATTCTTCCATATCCGCGCCGCCGTTGTCAAGATCAAATTTCGCTCGCAGTCCGCTCGCTCTCCGCCTTCCATCGTTCAAACAGCGCGGCCAGCCCTTCCTCCAGCGACGCCTGTGTAAAGCTCACGTCCGATACGCCGTCCAGCTCCGCAATCCCGCGGAGCACGGTTTTCGTGTCGCCGTAAGGTATTTCGCGGCGGGAACCGTCGGCAAAGCAAACGACCGCCTTCCGCGTCAGTCCAAGCTCGCCGCGCAGGGCTGAAAAATCCCCGTCAAAAGCGATTTTGCCGTGAGAAATCAGCAGAATCCGCCGCGCCATCTCCTCCAAATCGTCCATATCGTGGCTCGTGACGATAATCGTCGTGCCGTCCCGCGCGTTCAATTCCTTTAAAAAGCCAATCATCCGCCGCTTCGCGAGCACGTCAAGCCCCAGCGTGGGCTCGTCCAGCAGAATCAGCTCCGGGCGGTGCAGCAGCAGCATGCCGAGATCCGCCCGCATACGCTGGCCGAGGCTGAGCTCCCGCGCGAACGTATTGTAGAACGGGCGAATGTCCAGCAGGTCGAGTACAAGGCTTTCCATTTCCTCAAAATCCCCGCGCGGAATATCCCATACCTTCCGCTTCCAGCGATAGCTCGCGGAAACGGGGTGATCCCACCACAGCTCCGTACGGTTGCCGAACAGCACGCCCAGCCTTCGCATAATCGCGATACGGTCGCGGAGCGGCGACATGCCCAAAACGGACACCTCCCCGGCGTTTTGCGCGAGCATCCCGCCCAACAGCTTGATCGTCGTGCTCTTGCCCGCGCCGTTCGGCCCCGCGTAGGCGATGAACTCGCCGCGCTTTACCGAAAAAGTCACGTCGTCCAGCGCGGCGACCGCCTTGCGGCGCGGCCGGAATAAATCGCGCGGATTCTGCGCGGGCTGCTTCTGGTAAAACATCTTGCAAACGTTCCGAAGGCTAACGGCGATGTCCGCCCGCGTTGTATCTGTTTGAGCCGTATTTGACATAATATTTTAACCCCTTCTTAAAAGCGAGGGCGGCGAGCGCCCAGATCACAACCGCGACGGCGAGCGGATAAAGCGCCGATAAGCCGAGCGGCGCCTGTCCCAGCAGCGCGCAAGCGGGGAACCAGCCCAAAAGCCCCGCCGGAACGACCGTTATCAACGTCCACTGAACCGGCGGCGGCATTGCCGACAGCGGGTAGTTGGAGAGCATACCCGTCAGATCGTCGACGACCGTCGAGGCGATTTCCTCAAACGCCACCTGCCGCTTAAACGCCAACGAACTGAACAGGTACGACAGCCCGATGATAATGGCGAGACTGACGAACAGGTATCCGGCGGTCCCGGCGGCGAACGCGGCGCCGACGGAATGCCCCGCGCCGCGCAGCGCCCAGACGATAATCCCGATCCCGAACAGCAGATTTTGACAGCCCGTAAACGGGATAAAGCCCTCGGTGGCGAGCTGCACGGGCAGCGGCAGCGGCTGGACGAGCATGTGGTCAACCTGCCCGCGCCCGATCCGGCGGCTGATGTGGCCGGTGTTGTTGCCGCTGAAAAACAATTGGTACAGCCCTGTGACGCAGGTGACATAGCCCAGCATAAACAGCACGTCCCAACGGCTCATGCCGCCGATGCCGCCGAATCTTTGCGACAGCAGGAACACGCCCGAAACCGAGGCCGCGTTGGAAAGCCCGTCGGCGGCGATCGCCATCAGAGACAGCCGCGCGTCGCGCACAAGGAAGTCCAAATCCATGCGGGCGTAGAGCGCGTAAAGTCCCAAAAATCGCCGCAAAGAAATTTCGTACATGACTTTATCCCCCATAGGACACCATCCTCTCGCGGCTCTTTTGAAAAGCGAGCGCGGCCAGCGGCCAGAGGACGATATTCCAGAGGATTTGCAGCGGGAAAACCTCAACCGGCGCGGCCATACCGACGAACACGGACAGCGGCGCGGCGGCGAGGCTGCCGAAGGGCAGGAGTTTCAAAATGCCGCCGATGCCCCACGGCAGTAAATCAAAAGGGATCACCGCGCCGGAGAGCAGCAGCATCACGGCGTTCCGCAGTGTGAACGCAAGCCAAGTGGCGTTTTGCATCCGGATAATGAAGCAGGAAAACAGGAAATCCACCGCAAAGCCCAACGAAACCGACAGGGCAAGGCACGGGAAAAACCAGACCGTCTCAGGCAGCGCGGAAACGCCGAAAAGCGGCAGGACCAGCGCCATCGGCAGGCTGAACAGCAGCAGCTCCGGCAGCCAGCCGCCGACAGTCGTTGTGGCGAGCTGGCCGAAAACCGTCTGCGGGCGGCGGTATAAATCGATTATCTGCCCGTCGTAATGCCATGAAACCGCGCCGGAGCGGACGTTCAGCTGCGCTTCGAGCATGGCCGAAACGCAGGTGTACGTCAGAAGCCGCCCGATCGTAAAACCGCCCAAGTCCGCGCCGTTCTCCGCGAACGAGCGCCACAGAAACACCATCGGCAGCAGATATACTATTTTCAACAGATAACCCGCAAACAGGGCAGGGACCCCGCCGTTCAGCTTCCCGGCCGCGGACATCCGGATTGTCGCGATAAGACCTTTCATAATAACGACCATACCTATGACCATTCCTATGACCATTTCTCGCCAATCATTATAAACTTTTGGGTTTATATTGTCGACAGCGACAGCGGCGCATAGATTGCACTGCATAGATTCATTGATTATCTAAAGAAATTCAAGTATACTGTCTACAGATTGACGGGGAGGTCGATTTTATGCCAAATATTAAGTCAAGCGCGGATTTGCGCGACAACTATAACGAAATATCTACTTTTTGTCACGAGAGCCGCGAACCTGTCTTTATCACGAAGAACGGACAAGGTGACTTAGCTGTCATGAGCATTGAAACTTATGAAAACCTCAACGGCAGACTTGAGCTTTATCATCTTCTTGACGAGGGCCGGACGGCGGTAAAAGCCGGTCGCAAGCGCCCGCTCGCGGACGTTATGACGGATATACGGAGAAAAAAATGGGCGAACTGTTAAGTTATGAAGGATATGACCATGATGAGCTGATCGATGGGGTGGCGTACAACATGTCGCCATCGGCCAATCCAAAGCATCAGTCGGTAGCAATGAATATATCACTAATACTTGGCAACTATTTGAAAGGAAAGAAATGTCAGGCAATGTGTGACATAGACGTCGTCATGGACGACGACAATCATTTCAGACCGGATATCGTTGTGATATGCGACGATCAATACATCAAAGAAAACTATATAGACGGGCCTCCGACAATCATCATAGAGATACTGTCAAGGTCAACGATGCAGATAGACTTGGGCAGAAAAAAGGACAAGTACGCTGAGTTTGGGGTGGAGTATTACTTGGTGGTAAATCCGTTTGACAAATCGGTTACCGTGTTTCGCAACGGGGCGGAGGGATACGAAGGCATAGCGCACGAATACTTGGAAAGCGGCGTGATCACTCTTGACGGTTTTGAAGGGCTGGAATTAAAGCTGGAGGATATATTTTACAGAGTTAAGTAGACGGAGGGCGTAAGACGAAGGGGATAGATTGAGCGAATAAAGATAGGGAACCCAAACATAAACGAATAATATCGGAAAAAGCCGACACGAGGGAACGACATCTAAGTAGTTCTTTCGTATCGGCTTTCTGATTTTGCGGCGGAGACCGCAAAGGAAAAGAGACAGTATGAAAAAAGCGAATGAAGTGTACTCAAAGCGCCTATTTAAGGTTACCGCAATGCTTCTTGCGGTCGTGCTTTTCGTCTGCGTAAGCCCAGCTGGCGCGCTTATGGCGGCGGAGAATAATGGCGCAACACCGGACGGCGCGGGTCCCTCGTCG
>JAITSR010000116.1 GCA_031287655.1 Clostridiales bacterium | reverse complement strand
CGCTCCTTCATGCCGTCAAGCGCCGCGAAAGGCGTGTGTACGCCCTCGTAGGTCAGCGCGCCATAGATTTCGTCCGAGAGCACAAAGATGTCTGTGCCGCGCAGCACGTCCGCGATTTGCTCAAGGTCCCCGCGCCGCATGACCGCGCCCGTCGGATTATTTGGAAACGGCATGATCAGGAGCTTTGTGCGCGGCGTGATCGCGTCTTTTAACTGCGCCGCCGTCAGCCGGAAGTCGTCCGCCTCCTTTGTGACGATCGGAACGGGTTTCCCGCCCGCGAGCTGGACGCAGGGCGTGTAGCACACAAAGCTCGGCTCGGGGATCAGCACCTCGTCGCCCGGCGAGATCAGCGCGCGGACGCACAGGTCGATCGCCTCGGAGCCGCCGACCGTCACGAGCGTCTCCCGGCGCGGGTCGTAGCGCAGATTATATGTGCGCGCGTGATACGCGCAAATCTCCTCGCGCAGCTCCAAAAGCCCGCTGTTGGAGGTATAATAGGTCTGGCCCCGTTCCAGCGAGAAGATTCCGGCCTCCCGGATCGACCACGGCGTCACAAAGTCCGGCTCGCCGACTCCGAGGGAGATCGCGTCGGACATCTCCTCGACGATGCTGAAGAACTTTCGGATTCCGGACGGCGCCATCGCCGTCACAACGGGATTGATCAGTTCGTCCAGCGGCCTCATAATGTGATCACCTGCCTGCCGTCCCGCTCTTTGTCGTCAAAGACAAAACCGTTTTCCTTATATGTGCGCAGCACGAAATGCGTTGCGGTTGACACGACGCCCTCCATCGGGGCGAGCTTTTCCGCGACAAAGAGCGCGACCTCCTTCATCGTGCGGCCCTCGACGTCCAGCGCGAGGTCGTAGCCGCCCGACATCAGGTGCAGCGACTTTACCTGCGGGTACTTATAGATGCGCTTTGCGACCTTTTCAAAGCCCATGTCGCGCTGCGGCGTGATTTTTAGCTCGATATGCGCGTTTATGACCTCCCGCCCCGCCTTTTCCCAATTGATAATCGGTTTAAAGCTGATGACGTTCTCATCCAGAAGCGCGCGAATTGTCCGCTCGACCTCCGCGGCCGGGCAGTTCAGCATCGCCGCGATCCGCTCCGGCGGGATGCGGCTGTCCTCCGCCAAAATCTCGAGAATTTCATTTGCGCGGTTTTTCTCTTTCTCTACGCACTCTGCGCCTTCCGTACACTGCGCGCTCCGCGCGCCCTTTATGCCATGAGTATCCTGCGTGTCCATGAGCCCTCCCGACTGCTGTTTTTGCTATTATACATCAAGACCTGCAGACCGTAAAGATTCCATAAAAATTGCGGGGGGCTATTGTTTTTCAAAAAAATTCGGTATAGTATGTTAGTCGGAAGATTTTGCAAATTTCATTTTAAAAAGGGGGAGTTGGAAGTGTCGCCACTATTGTATTTGGCTCCGGTCAGCGCAATCTGCGCGTTCGGCTTCGCGTTGTGGTTTTACCGCTCGCTGATGAAGAACGATGAGGGTACGCCGCTGATGCAGAAGATTGCGGCTTCGATCCGCAAGGGCGCGAACGCGTATCTCCGGCGGCAGTATACCGGCGTCGCGGTGTTCTTTGCGGTCGTGTTCGTCGTGCTGTTCGTGCTGGGGCTGCTCGGTTATCTCACGCTATTCGTGCCGTTTGCCTTCCTGACGGGCGGGTTCTTCTCCGGCCTCTCGGGCTTTATCGGCATGAAGGTCGCGACGTATGCGAACGCGCGCACCGCGCACGCCTGTACGTCGAGCCTGAACAAGGGGCTGCGCATCGCGTTTTCGAGCGGGGCGATCATGGGCCTCGTCGTCGTCGGTCTCGGCCTGTTTGACATCAGCATTTGGTTCTTTCTGTTGAATTGGGTCTATAGGAACTTGCCGGAGGCGGAGAAGCTGCAGAATGTGACAAGCGCGATGCTGACGTTCGGCATGGGCGCTTCGAGCATGGCGCTGTTTGCGCGCGTCGGCGGCGGGATCTTCACAAAGGCCGCGGACGTCGGCGCGGACCTTGTCGGCAAGGTCGAGGCGGGTATTCCGGAGGACGACCCGCGCAACCCGGCTGTGATCGCGGACAATGTCGGCGACAACGTCGGCGACGTCGCGGGCATGGGCGCGGACCTCTATGAGTCCTATGTCGGCTCGATCATCTCGACAAGCGCGCTCGGAATCGCGGCGTTCGGTTCGCTTAGCGAGACCGGCGCGGCGGGGGGACTGACGGCCTCGTCGTTCGTGACGATCCCGCTGATTATGGCCGCGATCGGCGTATTTGCCTCGATCATCGGCACGTTCTTTGTCAAAACGGGCGAAAAGGCGGAGCAGTCCGTTTTGCTTGCGGCGCTCCGGCGCGGCGTGTACGGCAGCTCCGTGATCATCGCGGTCGTCGCGTTTTTCCTCGTATGGGGCATCCTCGGCATAGACCGGATCGGCGTGTATTTTGCGATCCTTTCGGGTTTGATAGCGGGCAATCTGATTGGCTTTGTGACGGAATACTTTACTTCGGACACCTATAAACCGACCAAGAACCTCGCGGCGTCGTCGACGACCGGCCCTGCGACCGTGATCATCGCGGGCATTTCGCTTGGGATGCTCTCGACCGTGATCCCGCTGCTCATTGTCGCGGCTGCGGTGCTCGCGAGCTACTACCTTTCGGGGGGCGCGGCAAATTTCAGCTTAGGGCTGTACGGCGTCGGCATTTCGGCGGTCGGTATGCTCTCGACGCTCGGCATTACGCTCGCGACGGACGCCTACGGACCGATCGCGGACAACGCGGGCGGGATCGCCGAGATGGCGGGGCTCCCGGAGGTCGTGCGCGAGCGCACGGACGCACTCGACTCCCTCGGCAACACGACGGCGGCCACCGGCAAGGGCTTTGCGATCGGTTCGGCGGCGCTGACGGCGCTCGCGCTGATCGCGGCATACCATGACGAGATTTCGATCCTGATCGGAAAAGCGGCGGCGGGCAGCACGGCGGCGGGCTTTAAGTTCAATCTGGACATCATCAATCCCCCGGTGCTGATCGGGCTCTTTATCGGCGGTATGCTGCCGTTCCTGTTCTCGGCGCTCACTATGCAGGCGGTCGGACGCGCGGCGCAGAGCATTGTGCTTGAGGTGCGCCGGCAGTTCCGGGAGATCAAGGGTCTGATGGAAGGCACGGCGGAAGCCGACTATGAGACTTGCGTCGACATCTGCACGCGCGGCGCGCAGAAGGAAATGCTCATGCCCGCGCTGATTGCGGTCGTGGCCCCGATCCTCGTCGGTTTGCTGCTCGGGCCGAACGGCGTTGCGGGGATGCTCGCCGGAGCCGCGGTCACGGGCTTTTTGCTCGCGGTCATGATGTCGAACAGCGGCGGCGCGTGGGACAACGCGAAAAAGCACATCGAGGGCGGCGCGTATGGCGGCAAGGGTTCCGAGAGCCACAAGGCGGCGGTCGTCGGCGACACGGTCGGTGATCCGTTCAAGGATACGTCCGGCCCGTCGATCAACATTTTGATCAAGCTCTTGTCGATGGTATCGATCGTGTTCGCGGCGTTTATCCTGAACAACTCGCTGTTCCATTAAAAGGAAAATAGGGATGGTGTGCGGGCGGCGCCTTCGCGGTTTTGCCGCAAAGTTTCAAAGGCGCCGCCCGCGCACGCGGTATAAGGGGTCATAAGCATGAAGGTTTTGGTTGCGGGAGGCGCGGGCTACATCGGCAGCACGGCCTGTTCGGCGCTGTTGGACGCGGGCCACACGCCCGTTATTTTGGATTCGCTCGTTACGGGGCGCGCGGAATTTACGCGGGGCAGGATTTTTTATCAGGGCGACATCGCGGACGGCGCGCTGCTCGCTCGGATTGCGGCGGAGCACCCGGACATATCCTGCGCGATCCATTTCGCGGCGCTGATCGTCGTGCCGAACTCCGTCTCAGACCCGTATGGCTACTACAGGGAGAATGTCGCAAAGTCGCTTGAATTTTATCACAATCTGCTTGCGCACGGAATCCGGCGGGTCATTTTCAGTTCGTCGGCGTCTCTCTATGACGACGCGCCGGGCTTTAAAGTTACGGAGGAATCCCCGCTGAACCCGCGCAGCCCCTACGCCCGCACAAAGTACATGATGGAGACGATTTTGCGGGATTTTACCGCGGCCTACGACATGCGCGCGCTCGCGCTGCGCTATTTTAACCCGATTGGCGCGGACCCGGCGCTGCGCACCGGCCCTCAGATCAAAGAACCCTCGCATGTGCTCGGCAAGCTCGTGTCTGTCGCGGAGGGCGCTCTGGACGAGTTTTTGATCACGGGGACGGATTGGCCGACGCGCGACGGCTCCGGGATACGGGACTATGTCCACGTCTGGGACCTCGCGCTCGCCCATGTAAAGGCCGTCGAATCGTTCGACGACGCGCTTTTGGCGCTGGGCACCGACTACGCGACGATCAATTTGGGCTGCGGGAACGGCGTGACGGTAAAAGAACTTGTGTACGCGTTTGAAAAGGTCTATGGCAAAACGCTCAAAAAGCGCGAGGCCCCGCCGCGGGACGGCGACGTCGCGGGGTCGTATGCGGACGCCGGGCGGGCGGCGGCGCTGCTCGGCTGGCGGGCGGAGCGCGGCATAGAGCAAGGCATAGAAGACGCGCTCCGCTGGAGCCGCGTGCGCGACTCGATTATCCCGGATTAGCGTCTTACTTAGGAACTTTTTGGCGCGTACACGCCCGCGCCGCCGCAGAAGCGGACTAGGTTTTCGACGGTGAAGCGGAGGTCCTCTTTGCTGCGCCGCTTTGCGACGGAAAAATCCTCCGCGCGCCGGTTGATGCTGAAAATACCGGCGACGCCCTCCTGATACGCGCCCTCCGCGCCGTCCCCGATGTCGCCGACGATTGCGGCGACCGGCACGCCGGAGCCTTTTGCGCGCCGCGCGACCCCGATCACAACCTTGCCGCGCAGGCTCTGCCCATCGATCTTGCCCTCCCCGGTCAGGATCAGGTCGGCGCCCGCGATCAACTCGTCAAAACGCACGGTGTCAAGCACGACCTCGATCCCCATCCGAAGCTCGGAGCCAAAGAACGCGGCCATGCCCGCGCCCATGCCGCCGGCCGCGCCCGCGCCCGGCATCTTAGCGAACTTTTTTTGCAGACAGCGCTCTATTGCGGCATCGAGGTTCCGCAGCCCCGCGTCGAGTTGTTCGATCATGCGCGCGTCCGCGCCCTTCTGCGGGCCGAAGATGGCCGCCGCGCCTTCGGGGCCGTAAAGCGGGTTGTCGATGTCGCACATCGTGATGATCTCGACGCCGCGGAGTGCCGTGTCAAAACCGGAGACGTCGATCCGCTCGATTTTGGAGAGCGTGCCGCCGACCGGCACAAACACGCGGCCGTCGCTGTCATAAAAGCGCACGCCCGCGGCGGCGGCCGCGCCGCAGCCGCCGTCGTTCGTCGCGCTGCCGCCGAGGCCGACGATGATCTTTTTTACGCCCCGGCGCGCGGCGTCGAGCATGAGCTGCCCGACGCCGAATGTCGTCGTGCGTGTCGGGTCCGGGCGGCCTTCCACGAGCGGTAGCCCGGCGCACGCCGCCATCTCGACGACCGCCGTCTTTCCGCCGCCGTCGGCCGCCCGATCGCCGACCACCCGATCGCCGCCCGTGGCCGCGCGATCGTTTATCAATCCGTAAAACGCGTCCATCTCCTCGCCGAACGGCCCTTTTACGCGTTTCGTGACCTTTTCACCGCCGAGCGCGCGCAAAAACGCGTCGACGCTGCCCTCGCCGCCGTCCGCGACCGGGACCGCGCGGACCTCCGCGCCCGGGACGCGCTCTTTGATCACCTCCGACATGATCTCGCAGATTTCCGCGGAACTCATCGTCCCCTTAAAAGAATCGGGGATCAGCACATATTTTGAAAACATGATAATAACACCTCTCCCTTTCAGTAACCGAAATAATAAACATATTGTATTGTCTTTTGCCGCCATCGTCAATCGTTATGCCTATTGATATTTGTACGCATTATGCGTATAATATCATTGCAAGGGGGATGGGTACATGACATCGCTCCTATCATCGTCAAGTCCATATTAAAACAGGCTGGATTATAAGGAGGTTATGAGCATGAAATTGACTTATCCTGCGTGCTTCTACAAAGATGAGAAGACCGGCGCATACGCAGCAGAGGTTCCCGATCTTCCCGGTTGCGCCACGGGAGGAGATAATCTTGCCGACGCTATCCTTATGGCGGTTGACGCCGCGTCGGGTTGGGTTCTCACCGAATTGGAAGAAGGCCATCCAGTTCCGCCAGCGAGTTCGTTAGATGCAATTCAACCCGACCCCGGCGGCTTTGTAAGTCTACTGGCGTTAGACCTAGACTCATACGCGGAGAAATTTGGCGATAAAGCCGTTAGAAAAAACCTGACTATCCCCGCATGGCTCAACACCTTCGCCGAAGCCAACCATGTAAATTTTTCCAAGGTATTGCAGGATTCTCTGACCGAGATATATCAACAGCAGCATGTGTAATTGACTTGGCGGGCGGGCTAACCGTCCGCCGATTTTATGCTTTTGTAAACTGATCATTTTAAGCTCCGCGATCTCGCGCTTGCGCTAAAGGTAAAAAGCGAGGAGCTACCGAATCAATCGGTATCTCCTCGCTTTTTTGTGCGCCCGGCATGGGCGCAATCTAACGGGTGAAAGTCCCAAACCCGCCCGGTAGTGGGAAGGGTATAGCTGAACACCAAGGGTGTCCGTCGCGAGGCGGAATCTGAAGGAA
>JAITSR010000085.1 GCA_031287655.1 Clostridiales bacterium | reverse complement strand
AAGCGGCGGCGCCGCCGATGTTGGCATTGGCGGCGAAAGCGTTGGCGCCGACGGCCGCGGCGAGTACGTTGTCCCCATAGGGGAAAAACAGGAAGGTGTCGATGTCGCGCGCCTCGAGCCCTTCGATCGCGGCGAACCGCGCGCACGCCTCCGCCGAGAACAGCCCGTCCGCCGCGGCCTTGTGCAGGACCTCCGTCAGAAGCAGCCCCTGATAGCCGCCGGACATCGCCTTTTCAAACATGTAGCGGCCGGGATCCTTTGTCTTTTCGTCGAGGCTGATGTCAAACGCGCTGCGCGGCGCTTTGTTGAAGTTGCCGGACTCGACGTTGATGAGCATGGAATTGCCGGGGCCATATGCGGCGGTCTGTTCGGGCGTCATCTCGACCTCTCCGAGCTTTTTGACGTTCGCGCAGTTTTCAATGTAACAGGTGTTCGTGCCGGTCCCAAGGATCAGCCCGATGTAACTCTCAAAAAATCTGCCCGGGTACGCCGCTTTGCCGCCGAGCAGCGTCGCGGCCGTGTCGTTGATTTGGATGATCGACTTGCGCGCCGAGGGCCTGTGCGCGCGGATCGCGTCGTGTACGTTTTGGTTGACCGGCTCGCCGATCAGCCCGTCGACGCGGATTTCCTTGCTCATCGCAAGCACCTTGCCGTCCCGGTTTGGCATGATCGCGGTCGGGTATGAAAAGCAGAAACCGATCCGATCGCTTCGGTCGAGCAGGGGCTCGAGGTACTCATAGAGCGTCTCAAAAAAAGCCTCTTTTGAAATCGCGCCGTTCGCGCCGGGCATCGGGTGGTTGCGAAATTCCTCGATCGCGCAGTTCAGGTCGCGGTCAAAGTGGACGAGCGCGGTGCGGAGATTCGTGCCGCCGGCGTCGATTACGATCACGGGCTCCGCCACCGGGATCGTGTCCTCGATTTTGATAAAGGTCGGAAGCATCATCAAAGAGCCGCCGCTTTGATAGGACGACAGACCCCGGTCCATTTCGGACTCGAAGTCCGCGCAGATCGCTTCGGGGTCGATGTCCCCGGGAAACATACCGTATTTTTTCAAAAAATCATTGACTGCCGACATCGTTGCGTCCATATGTGCGAAACCCCTCTCCATGATTATGATTATAAATTGTGACCGCTTTCACGTTGACTCAATGATACCACGCCGCGCGCGATCCTGCAAACGGACCCGGACACACGGGCCGGACACACGGACACAACTCTGTTTTGGAGCTTTCGATTTCCACTTTTGATTTCCACTGGTTGCCAAATGACGTGGTTATGCTATACTGGTGTCATGATAATTCATCGAAGCCCAATGCGGGATGAACGATATGAGTGGGATTTTACCGGCCGATTCGGTTGTATGCAAGGGTTGGGTTTGTTAAAGTGGCAGAGCAAGATAGTATAATAATTGTGCGAAAATGTATCAGGTACAAGCACGCGTAGTGCTATGAATGAAAGGTAAGCTATGAACAACACAATCACGCTCTATCACGGTACGACGCACGACTTTGCGGCGATTGACGTAACTCGCGGCAAACCGTTCAAGGATTTCGGAAAAGGTTTTTACGCGACGCAAAGTTATGAACACGCAGTAAGTATCGCCGAGCGTAATCAACGAATTGAACGCGAACGCCTTAATGAAGTAGAAATAAGACGTGACGTGAAAATATATGTCTATTCGTACTCATTACAGCAATCGGATTTGGATAAACTAAACGTGAAACGGTTTGATTCGCCGGATACCAATTGGGTAGATTTCGTAGTTCACAACCGCTCCGATTCTAGGGCGCGGCACGATTACGACTTAGTTATCGGGGCAACCGCTAACGACGACACTCGTATAACAATTCAGAACTATCTACTCGGCAACTTCGGCGAACCCGGCTCTGATTCAGCGGTAGCAATATTTCTCCAACTGATAAAAGCGGAGAAATTGCCTACACAATGGCTGTTTGCCACGCAAAGAGCGACAAATCTGCTGAAATTTGAAAAGAGGGTGCAACTATTATGAAATCAGACGAACAAAACGCCTATTTTGTGATTAACCTCTTGACAGCGAGAATATCGGAGCTGCTTTCTGAAAGAAACGGACTGTCAATAACAAATGCTATGCGCGAGCTTATGGCGACAAAAACTTATGCTGTTTTGTCTCGCCCGCAATCGTATCTATATCTTGAAAGTCCGGAATATATTCTTGATATGCTTGACGCGGAGCGTAGGCAAGATGTTGAGCGTTGGTTGGAGGTGTAAGCAAATGAAAATAAATCAAGTAGCATATCTGCAAGCGGAAATTGCCAATGCTTATATGCGTCGTCACGAATTGAAACCGCGCGAATTTGTTGACCTTGACGCAAAGTACAGAATACTTCGTTTTGTTGAAATCGGTTACGAACCGTTTCACCTAACCGGAACGCAGGGCGTGATTGGCGAGGTTGAGGAATACATCAAAATTCAGCGTGAACACGCGCAGATGCAGAGCGCGATAGATAGTGCGACCGACTAAGTAAATTAAATCATATCCATATTCAGGGGGGCTTTGCGAATGGGAGCATATCGAAAAAAAGCCGCGGAGGTCGGGGGCGGCGCGGCGGCTCTGAGAGACGGGGCGCCGCTTTGGCGCGACGGGGCGGCGCTTTTGCACGGCGGCGACTACAACCCCGATCAGTGGCTCGACAGACCGGACATCCTCGCCGCGGACATTGACCTGATGAAACGCGCAAAGGTCAACTGCGTTTCGCTCGCGATTTTCGCATGGGCGGCGCTCGAGCCCTCCGAAGGGGACTACCGCTTTGACTGGCTCGAGGAAATCATCGGCAATCTGCACCGGAACGGCATTTTCACGATCCTCGCGACGCCCAGCGGCGCGCGCCCGGCATGGCTCGCGCGGGCCTATCCCGAGGTGCTGCGCGTCGGGCCCGGCCTTGAGCGCAATCTGATGGAGGGGCGGCATAACCACTGCTATACCTCGCCCGTCTACCGCGAAAAGGTCTGGCAGATCGACAAGCGCCTCTCGGAGCGTTTTGGCGAGCACCCCGGCGTGATCGCGTGGCATCTCTCGAACGAGTATGGCGGGGAGTGCTTCTGCCCGCTCTGCCAAGAGGCCTTCCGCGGCTGGCTGAAGGAGAAGTATGGTACGCTCACCGCCCTGAACGCCGAGTGGTGGGCGGCTTTTTGGAGCCACAGCTACAGCGCGTGGGAGCAGGTCGAGGCCCCTTCGCGGCGCGGCGAGCACAATGTTCACGGCCTTGTGCTCGATTGGAAGCGCTTTGTGACGCAAAAGACCGTCGAGTTCTGCGCCCATGAAAAGACGGCCGTCCGCGCGGGCGGGTCGACCCTGCCGGTCACAACGAACTTCATGAGTTTTTACGAAGGCCTAAACTACGGGAAGTTCCGGAATGTGCTGGACGTCGTCTCGTGGGACAGCTACCCGGAGTGGCACAGGCCGGATATGAGCGGCGCGCGCCGGGGCGCGCTGACCGCGTTCGCGCACGACTATATGCGCTGTATGCACCCGGAGCGCGCGCCGTGGCTGCTGATGGAGAGCACGCCGAGCGTCGTGAACTGGAACGGGGCGTCCAAGCTGAAGCGCCCCGGTATGCACGCGCTTTCGAGTCTGCAGGCGGTCGCGCACGGGGCGGACTCCGTGCAGTATTTTCAGTGGCGCAAAGGCCGCGGGGGCAGCGAGAAGCTGCACGGGGCGGTCGTCGGACACGACGGCACGGCGGACACGCGCGTATTCCGGGACGTCGCGGAGGTCGGGCAGAGGCTCGCGGCGCTGTCCGCCGCGGGGCTGTCGGGGAGCCTTGTGCGGCCGCAGGCCGCCGTGATCTTTGATCAGGAGAACCGGTGGGCGCTCGCGGAGGCCAAAGGGCCGCGCAACACCGGCACAAACTACCCCGACGCCGTGTTCGGCCACTATCGGGCGCTGTGGGCGCAAGGCGCGTCGGCCGACGTCGTCGACATGGAATGTCCGCTTAAGGATCGCGGCTATAAGCTGATCGCCGCGCCGATGCTCTATTTGCAGCGCGCCGGGATCGCGGAGAAGCTGCGCGCGTTTGTCGAGGGCGGCGGAACACTCGTCGGCACATACCTCTCCGGTCTCGTAAATGAGAACGACCTGTGCCGGCTCGGCAAGACTCCGCACGGACTGACCGACGTGTTCGGGCTTGCGACCGAGGAAATCGACGCGCTGTGGGACGGCGAACGCAACGGTTTTGCGTGGGGCGGCGGGGAGTGTGAGGTGCGCGAGCTGTGCGAACTCGTCCGGCCCACGACCGCGGAGACGCTCGCGGCGTACCGCGCGGATTTTTACGCCGGAAAGCCGGTCGTGCTGCGGAACCGCTTTGGCAAAGGTACGGCGTATTTTATCGCCGCGCGCCCGGACGAGGCCTTCCTCGCGGCGTTCTACCGGGAGCTTATGCGGGAGGCCGGTATCGCGGCCGCGCTCGGCGGGATTCCGGGCGGGCTGCCGGAGGGCGTCAGCGCGACGCTGCGCGAAAAGGACGGCCGCGCGTTTATCTTCGTACTGAACTTTAATGAGACGCCCGTGACATTCACGCTGCCGCGCCCCTATCAGGACATCGAGACGGGAGCGGGACTCGCGGGACAGCTCACGCTGGACGCATACGGCGCGCGCGTTTTGACGGAGGTCTGAGACGGTCCTGTCGGCGGCGGGTCGGCGGCGATTGTGAGCACGTTAACCGCTGACCAGTTGCTTTACGACGGCTTCCGGCTTTTGACAGCGCGGACCCGCGGTGATAGAATGAGGGCGAAACGGTGTAGAATCTCACATCGGCAAAAATATGGGTTGTGGAAAGGACTCGAAGCATATGGCTCTCGCGACATTAAACGACATTTTGATTGAGGGGCGCAAAAAGCAATACGCAATCGGCGCGTATGACTTTGTGACGCCGACGATGCTGCTCGGCATTATGGACGCGGCGGAGGAGACAAAGACCCCCGTGATCCTCCAGTTCCCGGACGCGCCCGCGTGCATGGCGGATTTTGACGTCTATGCGCCGGCAATCCTCGCGGCGGCAAAGAACGCCTCCATACCCGCCGTCGTACACCTTGACCACGGAAAGTCCTTTGAGGCTTGCAAACGCTGTGCCGACGCGGGTTTTTCCTCAATCATGATCGACGCGTCCACACTGCCGTTCGACGAGAACGTCCGGCTCACAAAGCAGGTCGTCGAATACTGTCGGCCGCTCGGCATCCCGGTCGAGGCGGAACTCGGGCATGTCGGGCAGGGCAGCGACTACGACCCCGACAACTACCAGTACACGGACCCGGACGAGGCGGTAAAATTTGTCGCGGCGACGGGGATCGCGGCGCTGGCGGTCGCGATCGGCAACGCGCACGGCGTGTATCGCGGCAAGCCCAAGATCAACTTTGACGTGCTCGCAAAGCTCGAAAAGGCGATTTCGATCCCGCTCGTGCTGCACGGCGGCTCCGGCATTTCGGACGAGGACTTCAAAAAGATCATCCACATGGGCGTGTCGAAGATCAACATCTTCACCGAGCTGACGCAGGAGGCCAACGCGCGGCTGCGCGCGCTCGCGCCCGACAAGCTCGACGTGTTCTCCGCGACCGCCGCGATCCGCGAAGGGTT
>JAITSR010000068.1 GCA_031287655.1 Clostridiales bacterium | reverse complement strand
CTCTAAAAGTTTCTTATTCATCCATCCGCTCCGCCTCACACAGCCTGAACTGTTTTATTCATTCTATTGGGTTATACTCTCCGCGGGAATATATTCCGCAGCGACGTTCGCGAGCATGCCGGTTTCGGTTGAATCCTCCGTCAAAGCGGCGTTTCCGCCGTCAGCTTCAAAATAATACGTCGGCTCGGCGGTCACAGCCGCAGTCTCGCCGCCAACCGCTATATCGCCGCTGAAAAGAACGTAGTTCTTCCACCGCATCGTCCCCTCGACAAAAAAGGTGTATCCGCCGACCGGCACTGCGTTTCCCCCGTCGTCCGTCAAATCCCAAACATAGACGAGTTTCCCCGATTGAGGCGTCGCGCCTGTCACCGCGTCAACCTGCTCCTTTGGCATGTCGGCAAGCCCGGACTTTGCGACCCAGTTGAAAATGGAATCGGGGCGGTTCCTGTACCCGCCGTTGGCCGTGAACCGCGTCGCGTACAGCGTTTTGACGAGATTCCCCTCCGCGTCCTCAATCCACACGGCAAACTGATTGCTCGCGTGTCCCGGCTGCGTCCGGTAATCGAAACGGACCGTCGCCTGACCCGAGGCGGTTTGGTTGGGCGACGCCGCCGTCATAGCCGCTGACGACGCCGTAGGCGACGCGCCCGACGGCGCCGCCGTCATAGCCGCTTCCTCGCTTTTGCCGTTTTTGGCCGTGCCGCACCACGCAAGCGAAAATACCAGAAATAGAGCCATCATAAAACTCGCGTACACTTTCATATTCATTTTCACCTCACACCATTCTCAAACTCCGTCTTTTTCCCCCTCGTCATGAAAAAACGCGTAGATGCTGCGCGCGGTCCGCTCGTCGATACCCGGGGCCTTTGCGAGCTGCTCCGTATCCGCCGCCCGAATGTTCCGAAACGACTTGAAATACGCGAGCAGCGCCAGCTTGCGGCTCTTTCCGACGCCTCTGATCTCGTCGAGCGCGGACAGCGAAAGCCTTTTATCCGCAAGTTTTTTGGTGTACGCGATCGCGAAGCGATGCGCCTCGTCCTGAATCGCGGAAATCAGCCGGAACAGCTCCGGGTGCGGCGCGAGCGGCGTCTCCCCGCCCACTTCGGTCACGAGCGCGGACGTCTGATGCCGGTCGTCCTTCGCCATGCCCGCGAGCGGGATATTCAGGCCGAGTTCTCCCAACACCGCGCTTGCCGCCGAAACATGGCCCTTGCCGCCGTCCACGAGGATCAGGTCGGGCCGCGCGGCAAAGCGCGAGTTGCCTTCCGCGATATGCCGAAGCCGGCGGTTCAGCGCCTCCTGCATACACGCGTAGTCGTTCTGGCCGTCGACGCCCTTGATCAGAAAGCGCCGGTAGGCGGCCTTTAACGGTCTGCCGCCCTCAAATACGATCATCGACGCGACCTTGTCGCTCTCGCCGTAATTGGACACGTCATACGCCTCGATCCGGTCGCCCGTCCACAGCTCGCCGGGATCGGCGTCCGCAGCCGCACTGTCGGCATCAGCGCTCTCAGCCGCGCCTCCGCCGTCGCCCCCAACCGCAACGGGATCGGCTTCCACAGCCGGGCCTTCGCCGTCCGCGCCGCCCTTCTCCGCGTTTTTATCCGCCGACACCGCGCCTGCCGCCGCGCTTTCGCCCGCGGAAGCCGCGCCCGCCCGTCCGAAGCCCAAAATCTCCCCGAGTACCGCGAGCCCCTCGCGTATCCTGCCTTCCTCGGCGCGAATGGCCTCCCGCTTGTTGACGAGCTCGACCTCGGAGTTCTTCATCGCGAACTGAACGATCGAGCGCTTCTCACCGCGCACGGGGACAAGGAGACTGACCTTCTCCCCCTTTTTCTCCCGCAGCATTTCCTCAATCAGCGCGAGGTCGTCGATCGGCTCCTGCAGAAGGATTTCCTTTGGAATAAACCCCGCTTCGCTGTAAAAGCGCTTGACAAACTCCGAGAGCAGCGCGGGGACGTCCGGCACGCCGGAGCCTTCAAACAGAAACTGCTCCTTGCCTATGAGCTTGCCGCCCCGAATGAAAAAGGCCGACACGCAAGTGTCGATGTTGTCGGTATGGTACGCGACGACGTCCTGATCGTAGTCGGCGGTCGACAGGACCTTCTGCTTCTCCTGAATGTGCCGGAGCGCGAACAGCTTGTCGCGCAGCTTGCCCGCGAGCTCGTAGCGCATATCCTCCGAGGCCTCGCGCATGTCGGCCTCGATCTTTTTGACGATGTCGTCATGCTTGCCCTCCAAAAAAAGGCAGATGTCCCGGATCGCGGCCCGGTATTCCGACTGGTCGACGCGCCCGGAGCACGGTCCGAGGCAGAGGCCGATGTGGTAATTCAGGCAAGGCCTGTCCTTGCCGATGTCGCGCGGCAGCTCCCTTTTGCAGTTTTTCATCGGGAACACACGGCGCAGCTCGTGAATCGTGTCGTAGATTGAATGGACGTTCAGATAGGGGCCAAAATACTTCGCGCCGTCGTCTGAGACGCGCCGCGCGACAAGTACGCGCGGGTATTCCTCCTGCACCGTGACCTTGACATAGGGGTAGTGCTTGTCGTCGTTGAGCTTGATATTGTATTTCGGACGGTTCTTCTTAATCAGATTACATTCGAGGATCAGGGCCTCGAACTCACTGTCTGTCACGATATACTCGAAACTCGCGATCCGCGCCACCATCGACCGCACCTTGGGCGAATGGTTCTGGCTGGACTGAAAATACTGCTTGACCCTGTTCTTCAGGCTGACCGCTTTTCCGACATAAATAATCTCGCCCGCGGAGTTTTTCATCAAATAGACTCCCGGCTTGCCGGGGATTTTTTTCAACTCCGCGGAAATATCAAATAGCACGCTTTTTTGTACGAGAGCAATTTCTGACATCATTCGCCGTTTCCGGGCGGGTGCGCAACAAAGAAGTTTTAGAGGTTCATCAGCATGAACTCTCCGAGTTCCGCGACCGCGCGCTCCTCGTCCTCGCCGTCGGCGATAATGCGAAGGCTCGTGTCCGCGGCGAGGCCCAACGCGAGCAAACCGAGCAGGCTCTTGGCATTTGCCTTCTTCTCGTCCTTTTCCACCCAGATGGACGATTTGTAATTGGAAGCCCGCTGAATGAACTCCGCCGCGGACTTTGCGTGAAGCCCGAAACCCGGTCTTAGCTTAATCTCTTTGTGTATCATGATGATCCTCCCTGGCAACTCTCTTTTGGTGTTTGCCTTCTCTTGGCATTATATCAAACGAGCGCAAAATAGGCAATCATTCCATAAACGTAATGATTGCCCGTTTTGGCCCATATTTTGCGCGATCCGCGCTACAGTTCCTAAAGACGCTTCCACATGATCAACGCGTCCTTTTTTTCTTTTTGGTAATAATTTTTCCGGACGCCCGCGTGATAGAATCCAAAGCCTTCGTAGAGGCAAATCGCGGCGGAGTTGCCGTCGCGCACCTCGAGTGTCGCGGCTGTGTGGCCGCGCGCGGCTATGTCGGCGAGCATCGCGGAGAGCAGGGCGCGCGCGACGCCCCGCCGCCGGAAGTCGGGGCGCACCGCAACGTTTGTGATATGCGCCTCGCCGACGATGCTCCAATAGCCGCAATACCCGACGACGTCTCCGCCGCCCTCCGAAAGCGCGACAAAATAGTGGGCGAGCCCGTCCGAAAACTCCTTTTGAAAGGACGCGGCCGACCACGGCGTCGAAAAACTCTGCCGCTCAATCAGGCAAATCTCCGGGATATGCTCCGCGTTTGCGGGTGTGATAAAAAAAGCCCCGCTCATCGTCAGAGCGCTCCGGGCGCGCGCGCCGCGTAGCCGGGATGCAGGTATTCCGGGACGAGCAGCGCGGGCGGCGTCAGCTCCCCCCGCGCCGCGCGGCGGCAGGCGATCTGCGCGGCGGACGACGCGTCCTGCAAGAGGTCCCGCTCATCGGCGCAGGCGCATGACAGACCCGCGCGCGCGCCTCTAAAAAACTCCAGATAGGCGCGCGCGGCGTCCCCGTTGAACAGAACGCCCGACAACTCCGGATTTTCGGCAAGGAGCGCCCGGAGACGTTCCGCGAGTTCGTCAACGCCGACCGCCTCCGCTCCAACGAGGCAAACGGGCTCGTCGCCGCCGCCGTCGACGACTCCGCTGCCGCCGGCAGGGGCGGCTTCCGCGCAAAAAGAGCCTCCGCGCGCCGCGCGATAAACCGCGGCGTACACCTTGCGGTTGCGCGCGTCCATGATCGGACACAGCAACGCGCCTTCGCGGAAGCGCAGATTCCACGCGAGGGTCTCGAGCGTTGAGACGCCGACAGTCCCGACGCCGGACGCATACGCCATCGCCTTGACCGCCGCGACGCCGATCCTGAGCCCGGTAAACGAGCCGGGGCCGGTCACGGCTGCATACGCGTCAAAGTCGCCCGCCTCCGCGCCAAGCCCGGTGAGCGTCGCCTCAACGCAGGGCATCAAAGCTTCGGCGTGCGTCCTGCCGTGCTCGATCCAAAAGCGCGCGCAGATACGGCCGTCCTCCGCAACGGCGACGGAAACGGCCTTTCCCGACGTATCAAGCGCGAGAAGCCTCAATTTATAACCATTCCTTTCTCCGCAAAACCCTCCGAAAAACAAAACGCGGCGCGCGTGCGCCGCAAATATGTTTATTCACCCAAAAAGGAGAGTCGGACCGCGCGGCTGCCGTTTTGGCTTCGCGCGCCGCAAATCCTGACCTCGACGCGCTTTGGCGGGGCGCATCCAAAGAGCCGCTCCGCCCACTCGACGGCGACGATGCCGTCCCCGCCCGCGTAATCAAAAAATCCCGTGTCATAGAGTTCTTCCGGCGCTTCAATGCGGTACGCGTCGAAATGATAGAGACTAAGAGCGCCCGGCGCGCCTTCATAGACATTCATGATCGTATACGTCGGACTCGTCACAGGCCCCGGCGCGTCGAGCGCGTCTAAAATTCCGGACACGAACACGGTCTTGCCTGCGCCGACATCGCCGTACAGGAGCACGGTGTCCCCCGCCCGAAGCAGACATCCCAAGGCATACCCGATCGCCCGCGTACCCTCCGGCGAGGTCGTCGCCGCCTCAAACGGGATACCGCGCTCGATCGCATAGCGCGCGCCGCCCTTCGCCGCAGCCACCTAAAAAGCCGTCCCGCTTAGCGCTTTGAGAACTGGGGCGCGCGCCGCGCCTTCTTTAAGCCGTACTTCTTGCGCTCTTTCATCCTCGGGTCGCGCGTGAGGAAACCGGCCTTTTTCAGTTCCGGGCGCAGTTCCTCGTCCGCCGTCAGCAGCGCCCGCGAAATGCCGTGCCGGATCGCGCCGGCCTGTCCCGTAAAACCGCCGCCCTTCACGGTGCAGCGGACGTCAAAACGCGAAAGCGTGTTCGTCAGCGTCAGGGGCTGCTTTACGATGACCTTTAACGTCGCGAGTCCGAAATAGTCGTCGATGTCCCGCTCGTTGATCTGAATCGCACCGTCGCCGGGCACCAGACGCACGCGCGCGATTGATTTTTTCCTTCTGCCGGTGCCGTAATATTGTACCTTCGCCATATTATCCTCCACTCGAAGCGTGAAACGGACCGTTTCGCGCTAACCTCCGAAATAATCAAATATCAAACGTCAGGACTTCCGGCTTCTGCGCCTGATTCTTGTGCTCCGGCCCCTTGTACACAATCAGCTTCCGATACATCTGGCGGCCCAAGCTGTTCTTCGGCAGCATCCCCTTGACCGCGAGCTCAATCGCGCGCTCCGGATGCCGCTCCATCATGTGCTTATACTTCACTTCCTTTAAACCTCCGGGATAGCCCGTGTGGCGGCGATAGAGCTTTTGATCCGCTTTTTTCCCGGTTACCGCGACCTTCTCGGCGTTGATGATAATCACATGATCGCCCGTGTCGACATGCGGCGTGTACTCCGGCTTGTTCTTGCCGCGCAGCACCTTTGCCACCTCGCTCGCGAGCCTGCCCAAGACCTGCCCGTTCGCGTCGACGACATACCATTTCCGCCTGTCGACATAGCTTTCGGGCTTCGCCATGAATGTTTTCATATCTGATCCTCTCCTTATTTCCTTCAGTCCCCAAAGCGCAACTCCGTTATTGTAATACGGCGGTTTTCGATTGTCAAGGCTTATTTTCCCAATATTTTAATTTATCGAATCCATCCTCGCGTTTTTGGCTGTTTTCTTATCGATGCGCCTGATTGCTATCGCGCTGAGCGCGCCTTTCTTCATTTTGAGATCGATACCGCTCGCGCGCGAGCTCATAGACCTGATCCAAGGCCAGACCATACTCGGCGGCGATTGCGCGGCAGTCCTCGTATTCGGGCGCGAAGCGCTCCACATCCTTGCGCGACGCGACCTTCACGCGTACCTCGCCATAGAGCGGCAGTTCGACGCGCTCCGTCCTCCGGCCCATCACCTCGCGGACGAGTCTTGCCTCGCGCACGCCCAGTGTGGTCGTCTCCCGGAAGACGACGTCTGTGAGCGCCGCGGCGTCCGCCGGCCTAACGAGCACCGTGAGTTTTGTCGCGGGCCTGTTTTTCTTCATATAAATCGGCGTAAAGAACACGTCGAGGGCCCCCTCCGCGAGAAGCCGCTCCATCGCGTAGCCCAGCGCCTCCGCGCTCATATCGTCCAAATTCGCCTCGAGCGAGACGATCTCGTCGCGCCCCGCCGAGGGGCCGTGCGCCGACAAAGCCTCCGGAACCGGCGAGACCGACGGCCGCGCCAAGTCCGGCGAGTCCGGCAGAGCGGTCGGCTTAGCCGCCGGGGGCGTCTCCACGCTCTCGCCGAGCATAACCCGGAGCGCGTTCAACCTTCCGACGTCGCGCTTGCCAAAACCATAGCCCGTCTTTTCAATCCGCATAGGCGGCATCGGGCCGAAGCCCTTCGCAAATGTCTTGATAAGCCCGATGCCCGTCGGCGTGATCAGCTCGGACTGTATGTCCTCCGTAATGAACGGAATGTCGCTGTCCGCGAGCATCTCCAGCACCGCCGGGACCGGTACGGGCAGACGTCCGTGCCGCGTGTTCACAAAACCTCTGCCCTCGTGCAGTTCGGACGCGTAGACCGCGTCAACGTCGAGCAAATCGAGACAAACGCAGACGCCGACAATGTCGACGATCGAGTCGAGCGCGCCGATCTCATGAAAATGAACTTCCTCGGGCGGCTTGCCGTGAACCTTGCCCTCCGCGACAGCGATCTCCCGGAACACACTGCGCGAGAACCGCTTTGCGCGGTCGGTCAGCCCGCTTTTGTCAATGATCGCCTCTATGTCCGTGAGCGTCCGCTCGGCCACATGC
>JAITSR010000049.1 GCA_031287655.1 Clostridiales bacterium | reverse complement strand
CGGTATTTAAAGCGCGTCGCCTCGTTGACGTTCAGGTTTTCTTCTATATAGATCGGCGGCGTCTCCGAGCGGTTGTAGATTTTTACGCGACGGGCGGCGATCTCGAAGCGCCCCGTCGGGATTTTCAGGTTTACAGCCTCGGGCGCGCGTTCGCGCAGCTCGCCGGCCACGCCGACGACAAATTCCGACCGCAACTCGGACGCGGCAAGAAACGCGGCCTCATCCGTCTCCGCGCTGAACACGGCCTGCACAATGCCCGTCCTATCGCGAATGTCCGCAAAGATCAGGCTCCCGAGGTTGCGGCTGCGCTGTACCCAGCCCGCGACCACAACCGCCGCGCCGAGGGGCGCTCCGCCGACCTCGCCGCAGTAATGCGTCCTTTTCCATTCATATTCAACGCCGCTTCCGCCGCCGCTTTTTCCGATTCCGCTATCCATGCCGCTGCCAGTCATATAATAACCTCCATTTCGTCGCTCCGCTCCGTCACAAATAGCGACGAAACGGAAGGTTGGGGTGTGGAGAGGGGATTCCCCACTCCCGCAGTGTAGGAGGGGAGCATCGAGGGGAACCATAGGGCGCCCCATCGAAGCGTGAAACGGACTGTTTCACGCTATTCCCTCGCTTTTCGCTTTTATCCGCCGCTTTTCGCCTGCCGCCTCAATTCGCGCTTTCAAGCGGCGTCGCGCCATCCTCCGGTATGCTGTTGCAATAGAGATCATCCGGGCAAACGTCCTGACCGTGCAACCACTCAATACTCAATCCGGCAGGCTTGACCATTCGGAATAGTACAGGATTTTTAAGTTCCGCATAAGCCCGATGGCCGAAATAGGGCTTGACGTCGAAACGGCGCTTTTCTCCGTTATCGAACGTCACAAGCAGCGTATAATCAACCGGACGCGGGATAACGCTTATAGCCGTTGGGAACCGGAAAGCGCGCCTGCGCGCACAAAAAAACCGCTGTCCACTTAGAACAGCGGCCTTTACCGGTTAAGCGGGTGAAGGGAATCGAACCCTCACTACCAGCTTGGGAAGCTGATGTTCTACCATTGAACTACACCCGCGCACACGCCGCACGGAACCGCACCGCAAGGCCTCATAACGCAAAACCAGTATATCACGTTTTTTTCCCCGCTTCAAGTCGTTTTTTAATCCGCCATACGAATCTTTTCGAGAATGTCGCGCACATCGCTGTCAAGGCTCGAAAGGACGCTGTTGATCCCGCGCCGCCCCGCTATGCCCTGCCTGTGCCGCACATACTCCTGCGAGTTTTTCTTCTCGGCGCGCAGCTCTTTGAGAAACTCGTCCGGCGTCACGCGGAGCCCGCCGCCAAAGAGTACGAGACTCTGTTCGAGCGAATCCCCCGTGACGACCTTCACCGCGTTTTCCCCCGCGTTCAAATAGACAAAGCGCTCGATGTAGTTGTCCGCGGAATAGTGCTCTTTTGTAAAGACGACCTTCAGCCGCCCATAGTTCAGCTCGGAGCCCGCGTTGTTTTTCACAAAGTGCGCGTCAAAGACGAGCACGACCTCACAGCCCTTATACCCCTGATAGTCCGCGAGGATCGCGATCAGCCTGTCCCGCATATCCTCAAGCGGTTCCTCTCCGGGCTTGAACACATCCGGCCAGCTGTAGATCACATTGTATCCGTCCACGAGCACATATTCCACAGCTCAGCCCGCCCCCGGCGCGGCTGACGCTGTTGGCGCAGGGGGGACGACCGACGCCGCGGCGGTCGCCGAACCCGCAGTCATGACCGGCCCGGCTGACGCCACAGGCGCCGCGGCCGCAGCCTTGGCCGCCGCCGCGTCCCGCTGGCGCAGCGCCTCATACATCAGGACCGAAGCCGCCACGGAGGCGTTCAGCGACGAAATACTGCCACGCATCGGCAGGCAGACAAGGAAGTCGCAGGCCTCGCGCACGAGCCGCCCGAGCCCCGCCCCCTCACCGCCGATCACAAGCGCGAGACCGCAATCAAAGTCGCAGTCAGTGTACCGGAGCGCGCCTCCGGCATCCGCGCCGACGATCCAGAGACCTTGCTTTTTGAGCGCGCGTATCGTCTCCGCGATGTTTGGGACGCGCGCGATCCGCATATACTCGATCGCACCGGACGAAGCCTTCGCGACGACCGGCGTCAGCCCGACGGCCCGGCGCTTGGGGATCACGACGCCATGCGCGCCGACGGCCTCCGCCGTGCGAATGATCGAGCCGAGGTTGTGCGGGTCCTCGACCTCGTCCGCGATGATCAGGAGCGGCTTTTCGCCCTTTTCGGCGGCGAACGCGAGGATATCCCCGATGTCGGAATACTCCTTGAACGCCGCGAGCGCGATCACGCCCTGATGGGAACCGCCGCCCGTCATACCGTCGAGCTTCGCCTTGTCGACCGCCTGAACGACGAGGCCGCGGTCGCGGGCGGCGGCTTCAATCGCCCGGATCGAGCCCTCTCGCTCGCCCCTTTGCAGCAGGATTTTATTGATCGGCCGCCCCGCCCTGAGCGCTTCTAACACCGGGTTGCGCCCGGAGATCATATCACTTTGATATTCTCTTGGTTCGTTCAAAGCAAGTCCCGCCCTTCGTCTGTTGGTTCAGCCGCCGTCGATCCGCCCGCGTCCGGAGACACGCGCTCGACCTGATCCGCCGCGCGGGCGAGAATCTCGAGCAGCCTCGGGAGCTGTCCGGACAGGTACAAATACCCGAGCAGCGCCTCAAAACCGGTCGCGTACCGGTACTCGGCGACATTCGCGTTTTTGGGGACATAACCCGAGTGCGCGTTTCGCCCCCTGCGTACAATGTCGCTCTCCCGCTCCGTCAAAATCCCGCGGAGACTGTGTACGACGCCGGCCTGCGAAGCGCTGCGCGCGTACCTCGTCGCGGCGACATGCAGCTTGTGGACCGTCGCGTCCCCGCCCAGCGCAAGCCGCGTGCGCACAAAGACCTCGTAGACCGCGTCGCCGACGTATGCCAGCACCAGAGGGGGGACCAGAGAAGGGTCAGCCGTGCCGTCACAGTTTCCGTCCGCCTCGCGTAAACCGCCCGTCAGCGCCTCGCCCAAATGCCTCATCAACAGCCGCTCGTCCAATCCGCCCGCGCCTTCCCTTCCCCTCACTGCCGGTTCAAATCAACAAAGACCCGCTCGCCGGGTTTTACCATGCCGAGTTTTTCCCGCGCGATTTTCTCGAGCGACTCGTCGCTCATCAACATGCTTTTTTCCCGCGCGAGCTCAGCGGAAGTCTTTTCCTCCGCCGCGATCTTCGCTTCCACCTCGGCGAGCTCGCCGTTCTTTTTCTCAATCAATTGCTGTTGGTTGATCAGATTTAAGGAAAGATAGGCGATCAGGAGAAGGAACAGGACCTTCCAAATCGGGCTCACTTTTGTTTTTTTCGTATCCATGCGTTGTCCGCCCCGGCCTTTCATGCCACAGCCCTCGCGGCCGCGGCCATTCTCTTTTGTACGCGTTCATTTTAGTCTATTCGGCGCCGACTTGTCAAATCGGCGCGCTTTTTTACAATAACCACTTTTGCAATCGACAACCACTTTTGCATTGCGAGGCGGAACTTGATAATATAGAAGCATATAACACGCTGACACACAAGGAGGCCGATTATGCAGAACAAAGCGCCAAAGGGGACGCGGGACATCCTCCCGTCGGAAACGCACCGCTGGCACTATCTTGAGGCGGAAATACGGGAGGTCTGCCGTGTCTTTGGCTACCCGGAGATCCGTATCCCGACTTTTGAGTCCACCGAGCTTTTTACAAGGAGCGTCGGCGAGACGACGGACGTCGTTCAGAAGGAGATGTACACACTCCCCGACAAGGCGGGCAGGAGCCTGACGCTGCGTCCGGAAGGCACCGCGGGTGTCGTGCGCGCGTTTATCGAGAACGGCATGTCGTCCCTGCCGATGCCGGTCAGAATGTATTATTTGGGGCCGATGTACCGATATGAGAACGTAGCCGACGGGCGCTACCGGGAATTTCGGCAATTCGGGTGCGAAGTGTTCGGCGCGAAGGAGCCGGACTGCGACGTCGAGGTGATCTCCATACTAAAAAACCTCTTTGACCGGATCGGCCTTTCCGATACGGATCTGCGTATCAACAGCATCGGCTGCCCAACGTGCCGGGCGGCGTATCATGAGCGGCTGCGCGCGTATCTTACGCCCAAGCTGGACCGGCTCTGCCGGGATTGCGCGGAGCGCTTTGCAAAAAACCCGCTGCGTTTGTTTGACTGCAAGGAGGAACGCTGTCAGGCGGAGCTCGCGGGAGCGCCGATGCTGCTCGACTATATCTGCGACGACTGCGCGGCGCATTTTTCGGGCTTAAAAGACGGGCTGGCCGAAGCCGGGATTTCCTATCAGGTGGACCAGGAGATCGTCCGCGGGCTCGATTACTACACGCGCACGGTATTTGAATTTGCGTCAAAGAGCCTTGCGACGCTCGGCGGGGCGATCTGCGGCGGCGGGCGCTATGACGGTCTCGTGAAGCTCTGCGGCGGACAGGACACGCCGGGGATCGGTTTTGCGGTCGGACTCGATCGGCTCTTTTTGGAGCTCGAGAGCCGCGGCGCGGCGCTCCCCGAACCGAAGGGGCCGACGCTGTTTTTGATCGCGTCCGGCGAGCGCGCAAAAAAGCAAGTCCGCGCGCTTGTACACAGGCTGCGGGCCGCGGGGCACGGCGTCGGCATGGACCTGCTCGGGCGCAGTGTAAAAGCGCAGATGAAATACGCGGACAAGCTGAACGCCGCGTTTACGGCGGTGATCGGCGACAATGAGATCGACGGCGGGAAGGCCGCCGTGCGCGATATGAAGGACGGCTCCGTCAAGGAGATCGCGCTCGACGGCCTCTTTGAGGCTGTGTGCGCGGGCAGGCTCGGCGCGGAAAAAGACTAGGGCGAACACGCACGCGCGAAAAGCGCGGGCGCGGCGTGGCAAGCGCGCGGTAACTCCAGACGGCAGGACACAGAACGCCCCTCCAATGGAGGGGCTTTCTGTGCCCGGCCTTCCGCGTTTATTGATAGTGGTTAGGACTCGAGCTTTGCGGACCAGTCGCGCTGCCTTGTCCACCGCTCAAAATCGTTGCGCTTCCGCGTGAACTCATGGCCGATCGAAGCCTCGATCATATCCGCGTAGGCCCAATGCGCGTCCGTCAGATCGTTGTAGTCCGGCGCCCAGTCCGGGATGTCCGACACCTCGATCCTGCGGGACAGCATACGGTTTATGACCGTCACGATCTCCGCGCGCGTCAGGTTGTTCTCGGGTCCGAATGTGCCGTCGGGATAGCCCGAGACCCAGCCCTTCGTCGCCGCGCTGTTGATGTAGCCGACCGCCCAATGGCCCTCCACATCCGGGAACCTGTTGTACTCCGCAACGGAAAGCTGATCAAAGCCGGAGATCATCGTCGCAAATTCGGCCCTCGTAATCGGGGCGTCCGGCCTGAAGTCGCCTTCGGGATACCCGTGCAGGATCTCGATGCTCGTAAGGTACGCGACCGACTGCTTGTACCACGCGTCGGACGGCACGTCGTAAAAAATCGGCTCGAGCGGCCTGCTCTTTGACGTGTCGGACAGGAGCCGGAAAATGACCGCCGCCGTCTCAGCCCTTGTGATGTCCGCGTCCGGCATGACCGAACCGTCCGGGTAGCCGTTGATGTATTGAATATGCTCCGGAATAAAGCCCGCCAAAGGCGGCGCGGTCTCCTGAATCACGGTTGGCGTGCCGCTCGGCCTCGGCGTCGCTCTCGCACTCGGCGTCGGGAGCGTGACATTCCCGCCCCCGGGGTTGCCGGTGTTGCCGGTGTTGCCGGGACCGCTGGGACCACCGGGGCCGCCGGGCGGCGGAGGCGTGGCCGAGGACGTCGGCAGCGGCACTACCGGCTTAGTCGTGTCGTCGCTCGGCTTTTTACCCGGTTCCTCCTGCTTCGCCTTCACATCTTCGCCCGGCTTTAGAACCACATTGCCCGGCACGTCGACCGACCAATGCCCGTCGCCGCCGACGATCGTTTCCTCAGTGCTCCCGTCCGGGAACGTCACCGTGATCT
>JAITSR010000017.1 GCA_031287655.1 Clostridiales bacterium | reverse complement strand
ATGGATCGATACGGCGCGGCGATGGCGCGTGTCGCGGCGGCGCACAAACTCCCGTTCGTCGATACGCAGGCGGTTTTCAACGAAAAGCTGCGGCATGTACACGCGAACGCAATCGCGTGGGACCGTGTCCATCCGAATAGCAAGGGGCATATCCTGCTCGCCGCGGCGTTCCTGAACGCGATCGGCTTCGAGTGGCCTAAATAGTCTCGGCGCCCGCGCCGTACACGCGCCTGACCCACGCCGCCTGCGATCCGTCACAGCGCCGTCCCAGCGCCGCCCCAGCGCCGCCCCAGCCCGTATTTTAGGCCTGGTCTGCGTTACGAATAAATACTGACGAAAGAGATTCAAATTATGTTATTTGGGTAAATATGTTCATGACATCATATTTGAATTTTTTGCTTGATTATCGCAACGGAGGCCGAAGACCATGAGCATCAAATCAAAACTGCTGGTTCTGGCCGCGAGCGCTCTCGCGGCAATCCTCGCGCTTGGCTCGATCATGTATTATTCGCTGACCCGCGTCACTTATGAAATGATGCATGTCACGGAATGGTGGATGGAGGGTATTCAGGAAAGCAACCTCGTCATATCAAACGCGGCGCGCTATCGGGCTTTTGAGTATGAATACGCGCTGACGCAGGCCCCGGGGGCAAAGCGGGAAATGGAGACCTGCCTTACGACGATCCGGCAGACGCTCGACCACTACGCGGAGCCGGAGGACTTGAGTCTGCCGGTCGGAGCGGACCTCGACCCGCAGGACTTCATGCTGTACAACACGGTCGTCTCGGCGCTTGAGGCTTATCTTTCGGGAAATCAGGCGGCGATTTTACAGGCGGAGCAGGGCCGCGCGCCGGAGGAAACGTTCCGCGCGATCACCGGCAGCGACGCGGACAGCCGCTTTCTCGCGCTCTACAACGCCGCGTCCGTGTTGTCGGACTATAACTATCAGGGCTCCATGAACTCCGCCGCCGCCGCCAAAAATTTGGCGAACCGTATGATCCTGTTGTCGGTCGTGCTGATCGGCGTCGCGCTCGTTCTGCTCGCGCTCGTCGCGGCGCTGATCATTCGGAGCATTACAAGACCGATTGCCGGGCTGATCCGCGCGTCCAGCCAGATTGCGGGCGGGGACCTCGCGCATGAAATCATGATAGACGCAAAGGCGGAGCTCGGGACGCTTGCCGCGAACTTCAAAGCGCTCTCGGATAACCTGAACAACGTGATGTCCGAGATCGTCGGCGTCTCAAACCGTGTCGGCAATTCCGCGCGGGAGGTCGCGTCCACGAGCAACATGATCGCGCAGGGCTCGACGACTCAGGCGAGTTCGATTGAGGAAATCTCCGCGAGCCTGAGCGACATTGAGGGGAAGGTGCGCGCCAATTCGCAGACCGCCGCCACATGCAACACGTTTGCGGACAATGTAATAAGCGACGCGGAGGACGGCAGCTCAAAGATGGAAATGATGGTGCAGGCAATGCGGGACATCAGCGAGGCTTCCAAAAATATCGCGAACATTATCAAGGTGATTGACGACATCGCGTTTAAAACGAATATCCTCGCGCTGAACGCCGCGGTCGAGGCGGCGCGCGCGGGGCAGCACGGGCGCGGTTTCGCAGTCGTCGCCGAGGAGGTGCGCAACCTCGCGGCGCAGAGCGCGAACGCCGTAAAGGACACGGCGGGCATGATCAACGACACAATGAACAAGGTCAACCACGGCACGGACATTGCGGGCGAGACCTCCGACGCGCTGATGCGCATTGTCGAGGGCGTGCGCAAGGCGTCCGATCTGATCTCGTCGATCTCGGAATCCTCGGTCGAGGAGACGTCCGCGATCAGCCAGATCACATCCGCCGTCGAGCAGATGGCGCAGACCGTGCAAATCAGCGCGGCGACGACCCAAGAGACGGCGGCGTTGAGCTCGCAGCTCTCGGATGAAGCAAGCGCGCTGCGCGACCTGACCCACACCTTCACGCTGCGCGAGGAACTCGCCGCCGCCGTGCCCGCGCTCCCGGCGATCGGCGGCGGGCAGAACAGGCTTGGCGGCGGCGGCTCCGCGTCCGGCGAAAACCGGCGTCAAACCTATCGGCTTCCGAAATAATGCGGCGCCGCAGGAGGTTCGGGAAGCAGCGGCGGGCGCTGTCTTGTGCCTTCAAAAATTATTCTTGACAGCGCGCGCCTCGTAGTGTAACATATACGTTGTTGCAGACGAGATGCCCAGATAGCTCAGTCGGTAGAGCAGTGGACTGAAAATCCACGTGTCGCTGGTTCGATTCCGGCTCTGGGCACCTGATATGCGGGTTTAACTCAGAGGTAGAGTGTCACCTTGCCAAGGTGAAAGTCGCGAGTTCAAATCTCGTAACCCGCTTCTATGTTTGTTTGAGGGATCGGGGGATTCGATTCCCTTTTTCGGCGCCATAGCCAAGTGGTAAGGCAGAGGTCTGCAAAACCTTTATCCCCGGTTCAAGTCCGGGTGGCGCCTCTGTATGCAAAGCCCCGCAGCCGTTAAGGTTGAGGGGCTTTACTATAATTCATTCCAGTCGTCGTCCAACGCTCGCCTATCTGTGAACCCGAAATAATGATTCCTTTATCGTCAAATCGCAGCACTGTTGGCAGCCAGTCCACATAAAATTCATTGTGTGATTTCGGGAATAG
>JAITSR010000010.1 GCA_031287655.1 Clostridiales bacterium | reverse complement strand
GACAGGGGGCTCCCCCCTGGGCGGTCGTCCGGCGGGTGCTCGGGCGGCGACGCCCCCGCCGACGGGAACCATCGGGTTCCCTCGCGGGGCGCGCGCGGCCTGCGCGCGACGGACGTGCTGATCCGCCTGCCGATCGACGGCGGCGGAGAAGCCGCCGGGGATTGACAAGGGGCATCAATTCCCCAGTGGGGAATTGATGTTTCCCGTAGGTTTCTGGATCGCCCCTTGTCCGTAGCAGGGAGGGTGCTCACACTTAATATTCTTTTAAAGTGCGCGTAACTGTAATGTAACAGAAATTCGCAACGCACATGGTATAATAGACACAAAGGAAATGGCGCTTACGCACCGTGTCTATTGAACCAGCAGTGGAAGTTTGCGTTTGCGCAGCAAACGCACATGGTATAATAGACACAAAGGAAATGGCGCTGAGCGCACATCTGATATTATTCACGCGAAAAGCGGTTGATTGAATATGAAAATACAAAAACTGATTCTGACAACATTGATCACCGCCGGAATTTTAGCCGGAAGCGCGGCGTCTGCCTTTGCGACCGAGTCCGCGGACAGTTTTGCCGCGGTCGCGACAACGGTGTCGGCGCCGATTGTCGCACCCCTGTCTACGCTTTTGCCGCAATCGGTTCCGATCTCTGCGCCTTCTCCAACTTCGTC
This sequence comes from Clostridiales bacterium, assembly GCA_031287655.1. Taxonomy (GTDB): domain Bacteria; phylum Bacillota; class Clostridia; order WRLR01; family WRLR01; genus JAITSR01. The sequence continues at coordinate 5,080 of JAITSR010000010.1, read as the reverse complement.
GCCCGCACCAACGCCTTCACCCACTTCCACACCGGCGCCGACGGTCTCGCCTTCTCCGGCCCCGACAAAGCTGTCAAAGCCGGTCGTGATGGTTTTACCGACCCCGTTGGTTCTGCCGTCCCCGATCGTCTTTCCTTCCTCCGCCCCGCTGTCGGCAGTAGCAACGGCCGCGCCGAGCGCGTGGATTTGGCCTTCGCCCTTGTTTTCACCATTGCCGTCAACAACGGCGCCGCCTTTTGGCACTCCCCTGACATCGCCGGTTCCGACACCCATGTCCGAGGTTGTTGCAGCACCTGTCGCCGGAACGGTTTCCGCTTCGGTCGGCATGACGGACGCCGAGGTACACGCGATTCTGCTTGCGATCATCGGTGAGCAGTATGCCGCGGCTGAGCCGGTCACGCCGACTGCGCAGGAAGATACGGCGGCGTTTGACCCGGCTATCGTCGCCCCGGCCGCAACGGCAACGGCCACACCACCGGCGTCGACGCCCTATCCGGTTGCGCCAACTTCCCCGGTTCTGTCCCCGACGGCTTCTCCGGCTGCGGCTGCGGTCTTCCCTGTCGCGTCGACTTCCCCGATTATTTCCCCGGCTATGACCTTCCCGGTTCTTCCCCCGGTGGCTTCTCCGGCCGCGTCGACTCCCCCGATTATTTCTCCGGCTATGACCTTCCCGGTCGTCTCTCCGGCGGCCGCGTCAAACGCAACGTCCGGCACGACGTCCGCGGCTTCGACAGCGGCGTCAACCGCGGCGGAATCGACAGGCGATCCTTCGGCGGCGATCTCCGTAACGGCGCCCATCGGCGCGGCGGAGCCCGGCGACGTTTCCGCGACGGACACACCGGAAGCCGCGGCGCCGCAAATCCTCATTGAAGTTACGAACCCGAGCGCGGACGAGACGGTCTATAAAAACACCTACTCGATCTGCGGCGTGCGCAATGACGATATAGACCCCTCCGAGACGCTCGTCCTCTACCTCACGCGATACAACGCGGCGACGCAGACCTATGAGCTTTTCGCGGACATCGTCGGCGACGCGCGCTGGCAAGTCGGCTCGAACGGCGTATTTACAAAGAGCGTCCTGCTGGATGAAGGCGACAACGCTTTTGCGATCGCCGCGTGCAAAGTCTCCGTCGCGGACGCCGTAAAATCCGGGCAGCGCGCGCTCACGGGCGCGGATATACAGGTCGCTCGGTTCACGATCCACTATCGCTCGCAGAGCATAGCGGACAAGATCAGCGAAAAATTAAAGGAACTGGCGATTGCGAACATCTTAAAGGAAATAGAGACCGGTCGGTAGGCATCAGAAGGCTCGTCACAAAAAGGAGATCGACCATCAACAGGGAACGCTTAAAGTCACTGGTGCTAATTGCATTATTGGCGATCAGTTTATGTCAGGTGGGAATTCTGTGGAATGATCTGAGCCGCGGGTTCCCGTTTTCATTTTTGTTTGGAACCTCCGGCGGTCCGCAGGATAACGCAAGCGTAGGCGGCCCCGTTTCAGACCTTGATTCGGCGGCCTCTGTTGTGTTGAGCCCTTATCGGGTCACGATTTGCGACGGCGGCCAGCGCACGCAAAAGACCCAAAAAACGCACTATCCCGTCTCGCGCAAAAGCGAGCTGTTCGCCGTCTTAATGGAGCGCTGCCGTTCGCTTTATGAGGACATTCTGGTCGTGCCGCCCGAGCAGCCGACCCTGCCCGTCGACGACTGGGGCGGGCTCGTGTCGGAGCGCAGTGTGTTGGTCGAATTTCGCGCGCCAATCCGGCAGGACGTGATCAAATGGCTCACGGATCGCTACAATATCGCGACCGAAGCGCCCGGCGAGATGCGAAAGCTCCTGATTGTACCCGAGGACAACGCGGGCAAGCAGCAGGTCTGTCTCTACGTCCTGACGCAGGACAGGGTCGTGCGCGTCCGTTCCCAGTCGGTCGGCTATTTTGAAATCCAAAAGCTGATCAGCGACGGCATACAGTTATTCGGCGGCGGGACGGACAACGGGACGGCGGGCGGCAGTGCCGACGGTGATGAAGCGGGCGGCGGCGCGGAGGACGAAGTGGCTGAGGGCGAGGGCGAGGTTTCTGAAACCCTTTCGCCGACTGTGAGACCAACGCCGGAACCGACCGCGAGACCAACGCCTGCTTCCGAGACTTCCGCGGAGACATCTGAGGCTGTGCCAACGGACTCGTCTTCGACAGCGCCGACGACTTCCGAGGCAGATTCCGAGGCGGCTACCGCGGAGGCGTCTGAGGCTGTGCCAACGGACACATCTTCGACAGCACCTACGCCGGAACCGGCGGCAGCGCCAACGGAGACTCTTGCGACCCCCGCGGCTTTCGCCGCCACATCATCGGCCACGCAGGCGGCGACTTCGGAGAGAAGCCCGTCTTTTGCCGCGTTCGCGCCTTTGCCGGGCGCCGCGACAGCCCCCGCAGTTACCCCCGCCGCTTCAACGTCCGGCGCGCCCGCAGATGATTCGAGCGGCGATCCGATCGATGATTCGTCGACAGCTCCCGCCACGCCTTTGCCAACGATTCCCCCTACGCCATTGCCCACGGCTTCCCCCACGCCCACGCCATTGCCCGCGTTTGCGCAGCTGCCCGGTCTTGCGCCCCAGATTCCGCTTCTGCAGGGCCCGGTTCAAGAGACGCCGACGCCAAACATCGGGATCGGGCCTCTGGATAGCGAGGTCCGGGACGGCGGCAGCCTGCGCTACATGACGATCAACGAAGTCGGCGGCGGGCGTTTCCCACTGTTTGCCCCGGATGTGTTCTGCGTCGTTGAGGGGCCGAAAACAGCCGAGTTCAAACGCTTAAAGTACACCGCCCCGACGGGGGTCCGCGACAAGGAAGAACTCGAAAACATTATCCTCGGCAGTGACATTTACAGCTATAACCGGTCGCTCGATTACAACGACACGCTCGTGTTCAAAAACATCACGAGTATTTACCGCCTTTACAAAGACGGCTTCATGGAGTACAATTATATTCCTCTCACGCAAGCGAGCGAGAAGGGCAGTCTGCCCGCGGCGCTTGAACACGCGGTCGCCTCCGTGCTGAACATCGAGCGGCAGCTTCTTGGCAGCGCGGATTTGATCCTGAGCGGGGTCTATGAGAATGAGTCGGATTTGACCTATCGATTTACGTTTGACTATATCATCGACGACTTTCCGGTCTATTTTCAATACTCGCAAAAGCAGGGGGATTCCGCCGTGACATACCGGAACGCAATCACGGTGATCGCGAACGGGACCCGGACCGTCTCGTGCCGGTGGATGCTCGTCGATTTGTTCTTCGCGTCGGAAACGCGGAGTATGCAGATGTATTTCGACCAGATCGAGGTCGGCCAGAGCCTGACGAAAATGGCCGTTTCGGACATCGGGCTCGCGTATTCGATTGATCTTAGCGGCAGCGCGGGTACGCGCACAGACACGGGGGACGGCGCGGAGGATGAAAACGGCGATGCGGGGGATGAAAACGGCGGCGCGGCTGCGGACGGCGACGCGGTTTTGGAATCGTCTGCAAATGAATGGCCCGTCTGGGCGATCTCGTCGCCGGACGGCACGATGGAACTGGTCCCGATGAGCGAAGGGCAAACCGAAGGGTAGCAGACCGAAGGACGACAGTAAAGCGAAGGACAGTAGGGTTTGATAAGATATGGATTGGGCCAGAGCGAAAAGTATATTGATTATCCTGCTGACTGCGCTGAATATGGTATTGGCGGGGACGATCCTCAACCGCTCGTTCGGGGGCGGCGTCGACCGCGCGCTCTATGACACGATCATGCGCATTTTGGACGACCGCGGCGTAACGGTGCTGTGTGACCTCCCGGGTAACGTCAACAGCAGTGAGATTCTAATTTACGGGGATGGCGCGCGCTTTGTCGAGGGCTGCGCCCGCACGCTTGACGTGTCCGCGAGCGCGCGCGTTGAAATGCTCAGCCGCGAATCGCTCCGGTATACGAATCTGCGGCCGGAGGAAGCGCTTGCGACGACGTCGGTCGGCGCGCTCGACACGGCGGTGCGACGGGAACTTGCGACGAAGGGGATTGACCTTTCGGACTTTGCGACGGATTACGCGACAAAGGGCGGCGACGGGAACTTTTTTTTCCAGTATGTCCTCGACTATAAGGGCAAGCTCGTGTTCGACAGCAGCGTCAGCGTCATGGTGAACCAGTCCGGCGGCATTACCGAACTCACGATCAACTACCGGGAGATCAAGGCCGCCGCGCGCGACAAGCTGATGAAGGTCATGCCCGTGTATCAGGTCATTCTGAAAAACTACTATGAGAGCGGCGACGCGATCAGTCAGGTCAACATCGGCTTTATGGGGCAGAACACGTCGCGCGAGAACCCGTTCATCGAGTCGGAGGAAGGCGCGGTGTGGCGTATGCGGCTCGACGACGGCACGGAACGGTTTTTTGAGGCGGCCTACGGGGACGAGATTTATTTATATGCCGAAGATTGAGTTTTTCTATGATAACCTTTCCTTTTTCTCCCATAGTGGCGGAAGAAGGGTTATGGAGGGTAGCGCGGTTCTGCATTTTCCTTGGGGTCCAGGGGCATCGGTTTCCCAGTGGGAGACCGATGTCACCCGTCTGGTTTCTGAATCCGGAGCCCCTGGTCGTTTGAGGGGTCCGGGGGGATCGAAACCCCCGGCGCGTTTTTGGTACTTTTTCCGCGGTGAAAAAGTACATCCCCATGTTTAAAGTTAGGGTCGTCGCGGTCGGGAAAATCCGGGAGCCGTATCTGCGGGACGCGATCGGCGAATACGCGAAGCGGCTCGGGCGGTACTGTACGTTGGAAGTCGTCGAGGTCGCGGACGAGGACATTTCGGCCGGTGAGAGCGCGGCGCAAGTCGAGCGGCATTTGCGGGCGGAGGCGGACAGGCTCGCCGCGCGGATTTGGGGCGGCGCGCGAGAGGGACGCTATGTGGCGGCGCTGGACCTTAGGGGCGACGCGCCCGATTCCGTGGGCTTTGCGGAAAAACTCCGCGCGATCATGGGCGAGCGCCCGGAGATCAGCTTTGTAATCGGCGGCTCGTGCGGGCTCCACACGGAGCTTCTCTCGCGCGCGAACTGCCGCC
>JAITSR010000402.1 GCA_031287655.1 Clostridiales bacterium | reverse complement strand
ATTTTTGTTCACATACGAGGCGGAGGAACCGCGCATACTCTGAGTATGAAAGGTGACGACAACAAAGTATGTGAGCAAAAAGACAAGCGATAGTGCGCAAGTTATTGTTGAACAGTTCCAAAGGCGAATTATATTCGGAAGCGGATGGTTTTCATGAGCGAACAGATGGAAAAAAACAAGGACGAAAGCCGGATCATCAGCATCAACGGCCAAGTGATCAAGGCGCGCGGCCAAGCCCCGTTCCGTATGCTGGAAGCCGTGCGCGTCGGCAGCCTCGGGCTGATCGGCGAGGTGATCAAGGTCAACAGCGACGCCGCGACGATTCAGGTCTATGAGGTGACGACCGGCCTGCGCGTCAGCGAGCCCGTGTTCCCCACCGGAAAACCGCTCTCGATCACGCTCGGCCCCGGCCTTGTCAGCAACTTTTTTGACGGGATACAGCGCCCCCTCTCCGCGCTCGAAAAGGCTTCCGGCCCTTTCATCGTCCGCGGAATCGAGGTCCCGAACCTCGACGAGAAAAGACTGTGGTCCGTCAAAGTGCTCGCGCGCGCGGGCGACTCCGTGTCCGGCGGCACAGTCATAGCGGAGGTCCTTGAAACGCCTTCCATTCTTCATAAAGTGCTTGTGCCGCCGGAGGTGTCGGGCGAGGTCACGTTTGCCGCGCCGAGCGGCGACTACCGGATCAACGACGTAATCCTGCGCGTGCGCGGACGGGACGGCGGCCTCAAAACCGACGAGACGGAGGTCAGACTCTCCCAAAAGTGGCCGATCCGAAGGCCCCGCCCGATCAGGGAGCGAATCCCGATCACGGTGCCGCTCGTCACGGGCCAGCGCGTGATCGACACGTTCTTCCCGATCGGCAAGGGCGGCACGGCGGCGATCCCCGGCAGCTTTGGCACGGGTAAGACAATGGCCCAGCACCAGATCGCAAAGTGGTCCGATGCCGACATCATCGTATACATCGGCTGCGGCGAGCGCGGCAATGAGATGACCGAGGTGCTCGAGGACTTCCCCAAGCTGGTCGACCCCCGGACGGGCAGGAGCCTGATGGAGCGGACAATCCTGATCGCGAACACGTCGAACATGCCGGTCGCCGCGCGCGAGGCCTCGATCTACACCGGGATCACGATCGCGGAATATTACCGCGACATGGGCTACAGCGTCGCGGTCATGGCGGACTCGACGTCGCGCTGGGCCGAAGCCCTGCGCGAGATTTCCGGGCGGCTGGAAGAAATGCCCGCGGAAGAAGGCTTTCCCGCATACCTCTCATCCCGTCTCTCGGAGTTCTATGAACGGGCCGGGAACGTCGGCACGCTCGGCGGCGGCACGGGCTCGATCACGATCATCGGCGCGGTCTCCCCGCAGGGCGGCGACTTTTCGGAGCCCGTCACGCAGAACACAAAACGCTATATCCGCTGCTTTTGGGGGCTCGACCGGCAGCTCGCGTACGCGCGGCACTACCCCGCGATCAACTGGATCACGAGCTACAGCGAATACATCCCCGACCTTACGGACTGGTTTTCCGAGCATGTGGACGAGAGCTTTTTGAAGTACCGCAACGAGCTGATGAGCATTTTATTGGATGAGAGCAAGTTACAGGACATCGTAAAGCTCGTCGGGAGCGATATTTTGGCCGACGATCAGAAGCTGACGCTCGAAATCGGCTCAACGATCCGTCTCGGTTTCTTGCAGCAGGCGGCTTTCCACCCTGTGGACACCTTTGTCCCGCTCGAAAAGCAGTGCCGCATGATGAAGCTGATCCTGTTCCTCTACGGCAAGGTGCAGGCGCTGGTAAAATCCGGCGTCCCGATGTCTGAGATCAAAAGGACCGGCGTCTTTGAGACGGTCGTCAAGGTGAAGTTCGACATCGAGAACGAGCGGCTCGATAAGTTTGACGCGCTCGAAGCGCAGATTACGGAGGCCATAGGCCATCTCGGCGCGTAATGTGCGGGGCGGCGCGCGTCTGCGCTTTTTTGCGGAAAGGACTGTCATATGTTTGTTGAATACTCCGGGATCGTCAATATAGACGGCCCGCTGATTGCGATACAGGGCGTGCGCGGGGTCTCGTTTGAGGAAGTCGTCGAGATTCGGCTCGACGGCGGCGAGCGCCGCATGGGCCGCGTGCTCCAGATTGAGGACGACATCGCGATCGTGCAGGTCTTTGAAGGCACGAGCGGCATCTCCCTCTCAAACGCGCGCGTGCGCTTTTCCGGCCGGCCGCTTGAGGTGCGGCTCTCCCCGGAGATATTGGGGCGCGTGTTCGACGGCCTCGGCCGCCCGATCGACGGCTTCGGGGACATCTATCCCGAGGTGCGCATGGACATCAACGGCAGCCCGATGAACCCGATCTCGCGGCGCTACCCGCGCAACTTCATCCAGACCGGCATTTCCTCGATCGACGGTCTGACGACGCTGATCCGCGGCCAAAAGCTCCCGATCTTTTCCGGGAGCGGCCTCGCGCACAACGAGCTGGCCGTACAGCTCGTGCGTCAAGCCAAGATCACGGGCGAGAATCAGTCCGGCTTTGCGATCGTGTTTGCCGCGATGGGCGTGAAAAACGACGTCGCGGACTATTTTAAAAAATCTTTTGAGGACAGCGGCGTAATCGACCACGTTGTGATGTTCATCAACCTTGCGAGCGACCCGCCGGTAGAGCGGATTGTGACGCCGCGCAGCGCGCTGACCGCCGCCGAATATCTGGCGTTCAACATGAATATGGACATCCTTGTCATCATGACCGACATCACGGCCTACTGCGAGGCCCTCCGCGAAATCTCCTCGTCAAAAGGCGAGATTCCAAGCAGAAAGGGCTTCCCCGGTTATATGTACAGCGACCTCGCGTCCCTTTATGAACGCGCGGGGCTCATAGAGGGCAGTGCCGGGACGATCACGCAGATTCCGATCCTCACGCTGCCGAACGACGACATCACCCATCCGATCCCGGACCTGACGGGCTACATCACGGAGGGACAGATCGTGCTCGACCGCGACCTGACGCAAAAGGGCGTCTATCCGCCCGTTTCGATCCTGCCCTCGCTCTCGCGCCTGATGAAGGATGGGATCGGCAAGGGTTTTACGCGCGAGGATCACAGCAGCTGTTCAACGCAGCTGTTCTCAAGCTACGCGCGCGTTCAGGACGTGCGCGCGCTCGCGTCCGTAATCGGCGAGGACGAGCTCAGCGAGATCGACCGGTTGTATATGGAATTTGGGCGCGCGTTTGAAACCGAGTTCATTACGCAGGGCATGGACGAGAACCGATCCGTCGAAACGACGCTCGACCTCGGCTGGAAGCTGCTCGGCATCCTGCCGGTCGGCGAACTGGACAGAGTCGACGCCGAAACGCTGAAGCTGCGTTACCCGGGCTATCAGGAAGGGGCATAAGCGCATGGATGTCTCAACCTTCGCAACAAAGGGCAACCTAATGAAAGCAAAGTCCGACCTCGCGCTCGCGAAGATGGGCTATGAGCTGATGGACAAAAAAAGGACGATCCTGATCTCCGAGATGATGTCCTATATCAGCCGCGCGGAAGAAATTCAGGCGAAGATCGACGAGATTTTCAGTATGGCGTATCAGGAGCTCCAAAACGCGAACGTCTTTCTCGGGATCAATCAGGTCGAGCGAATCGGCTACTTGATCCCGGAGGAAGATCTGCTCCGGATCCGTTTCCGCAGCGTCATGGGCGTTGAAATCCCGCAGGTTTCGATCGACGAGGACGTCGGCAGCCCGTTCCACTACGCTTTTTCCAACACAAACTACTTTCTCGATCAGGCTTTTTTGAATTTCAACCGGGTCAAGGACCTGATCGTCGAGATGGCCGAGGTTGAGACCACGGTCTACCGTCTCGCCGTCAACGTCAAAAAAACGCAGAAGCGCGCAAACGCGCTCCAGAGCATCATGATCCCAAAGTTTACCCAGCTCGTCGACAACATCCAGAACACGCTCGAGGAAAAGGAGCGCGAGGAGTCGTCAAGACTGCATGTCATCAAACGCACAAAGCTCGCGAAAAGCGAGACCAATCACGCTTTTTTGCCCTCCGCCGGTCACTGGTAAAACCGAATCAACGCGAATTGGCGGCGGCGCGCCGCGCCTATTTGGATACGGCGGTACGGCGTCGGCTGTGCATCGCGCCGCGCCGTTCACGCCGCGTTCCTGCGCGGCAGCATAAAGACCATGTCGACGTTCGCAATCGTAATCATGTCATAATGGTTCAATTTCTTCCCGCCGCCCCGTTCAAGGCGGATATTGTTGATATAGGTGCCGTTTCTGGAATTTAAATCGTGGATATACCAGAGGCCCGCGTCCCTTTCCAGCTTCGCGTGGACCTTCCCGACCGCCATGTTGTCCAGTACCAGATCCGCCTGCTCCTTCTGCCTGCCGATCGTAAACGCCTTGTTTTTCAGCGCGACGCCATACTCTCTCATCTCCTCGCGAATCAACAGTGTCGCTCCGACTTCCCGAACCGTCGGCAGGATTTCCGTCTCCGGCCCGCCCCCTTCGTCAAATGAGGCCGCGGCGATGAGGACTGGGGGAATGGCGGAGAAGGCCGGAGCGACGGGGTCTGTGGATACGGTAGTCGTAATGTCGGCGGCGGCGGCAACGGTGTCAGGAGCGGCAACGGTGTCAGGAGCGGCGGCGGCAGCGACGGTTTCCGCTTCCGCGGGGAGGGCGGTTTCGATAGCCGCCGCGGCGACAGCA
>JAITSR010000361.1 GCA_031287655.1 Clostridiales bacterium | reverse complement strand
GACCTCCGTCGTAAGCCCCTTCCGGTAGAGCGCGTTGCGCGCCGCCGCGTAGGCGTAGCTCGCGTTTTTGTCGAGCCCGGCCTCCGCCTGATAGGCATCCGCCGCTTCGGCCGCGCCCTCCATGATTGCGTCGACGTCGATCCCGGCCGCGGCAATCGGCAGCAGCCCGACCGCGGTTAAAACAGAGTAGCGTCCGCCAACGTCGTCGGGGATCACGAAGCTCTCGTAGCGCTCCGCGTCCGCGAGTCCTTTCAGCGCGCCGCGGCTTTTGTCTGTCGTCGCGTAAATCCTCGCGGCCGCGCCGGTTTTGCCATATTTTTTCTCCATGTACTCCTTGAGTACGCGGAACGCGACGGCGGGCTCCGTTGTGGTCCCGGACTTTGAGATGACGTTCAGCGAGAGCTCGCGCCCCTCGACAAGCTCCATCAGATCGGCCAGATACGACGAACTCAGGTTGTTCCCGGCATAGACGATCTGCGGTCCGCCCCGTTCGGCCTTCCCGAGCAGGTTGTAGAAGCTGTGCGACAGCGTGTCGATCGCCGCGCGCGCGCCGAGATAGGAACCGCCGATCCCGATGACCACAAGGAGCTCCGTGTCGCCGCGGATTTTTGCCGCGCAGTTTTTGATGCGGGAAAACTCGGCTTTGTCATAATTTTTTGGCAGCCCGACCCATCCGGTAAAATCGCTGCCCGCTCCCGAGCCGCTGTGCAGCTTTTCATGCGCGAGCTTCACATAAGGCGCGAGATTGTGCAGCTCCGCTTCCGAAAGGAACCGATCCGCACCGTGAAAATCAAATTTCAGAAGTCCCATTTTATCCTCCGACGACCCTCCAAAGAGTATTTACTATCTATTCGTTATTACCCACGCACGCTATTTTATAACCACTCTTTTCACGGCCAAAATCAAGAAGTAGCATACGACGCCCGTGAGCACGACCGCGCCGCCGGGTTTTGCGCCGGTATACGCGGCGATCAGCAGCCCCGACACCGTGAAGGCGACCGCGAACAGGACGGACAGTATGACGGTCTGCCGGTAGCTTTTCGCGAGACGCATCGCGCAGGCCACAGGCACGACCATCAGCGACGAGACGATCAGCGCCCCGACCGTGCGCGCGGCCACGGATACGGTCACGGCGGTCAGGATCAAAAAGACAAAGTTCACAATCCGGACGGGGACGCCCGCAAGGCGCGCGGCGCGCTCGTCCAGCGCGATAAAGAACAATTCCTTATATAATAGCACAAACGCGGCCATTACAAAAAGACTCACGCAGATCACGAGCGCAAACTCAAAATCGGTGACCGCGACGATGCTGCCAAACAGGAAGCTGTTAAAATTCGCGGCGGTTTTCACAAAGCCGGAGAGCGTGCCGGCGAGCCCGATTCCCGCGGACATTACAATCGCGATCGCGATGTCCGCGTGGCCGGGGCTCCTTTTGCGGATTGCGTCGGTTGCAAAAGCCGCGGCGACGCAGGCGATCATCGCGCAGACGATGGGGTTCACGCCGATGATAAGCCCCGCCGCGACCCCGACGAGCGACGTATGCGAAAGCGCGTCGCCGATCATCGAGAGCCGCTTTTGGACGACGACGACCCCGATACAGGGAATGATCACCGCGATCATGATTCCGACGAGAAACGCCCTTTGCATGAAGCCGTATTCGAGGACCGACACTTCGATGGTTGCTCCTTTTTTGTTCGATGATTATAAAAGCGGCAAGCGTCAAGCCGTAAGTCGTAAGGTCGTAAGAGGCCCGCGGCTTGCCGCCTAATTTTCCGCGGCGGGGTGCTTATGCCGGTGCTGCAGTTCCTCGTCCATCTGCGTCCTTCCAAGCTCGACGAGGGAGCCGTCCTCAAGGCACAGCGTTTTTGACACATACTGCGAGGCCCTGCCGATGTCATGCGTGACGATCACGACCGTGAGGCCGGATTCCCGATTCAGCTTCGCGAGCAATTCAAACAGTGAACGCACGGTGCGCACGTCGACGCCCGTCGTCGGTTCGTCGAGCAGCAGCAGTTCCGGTTCTCCGACGAGAAGACGCGCGAGCATGACCCGCTGCCTCTGCCCGCCGGAGAGTTCGCCGAGCAGCCGCTTCGCGTGCGCGGCCATGTCGACGAGCGCGAGCGCGTCCCGCGCCTTCGCCGTATGTGTACGCCCCGCAAAACGCATGAAACCGATTCGCGAAAAGAGGTTCGCGCGCACGGCTTCCTCCGCGGTGGCAGGGAAGCCCGTCCCGATCGACGCGCTGCTCTGCGGCAGATAGCCGATCTTCGGCCAGTCGGAAAATTCCCGCGCATCCGTGCCGAACAGGCGGATGCCGCCCTCAAAAGGGGCTAACTCGCCGAGCGCGACGCGCAGGAGCGTACTTTTGCCGGAACCGTTCGCCCCGGTGATCGCGACAAAGCCCCCGCGCTCGACAGAAAAGCTGATTTTGGAAAAAATCGGCTCGTCCCGATAGCGAAAGCTCAAATTTTCCGCGCTGATCACAACACTCAATTGACCGCCTCCGTCTTTTGACATTCATTCTATCCGCGAATCCCACGGATGTCAAACACAATAGCACAACTGCGAGCGACTGCGACAACACGAACGCGACAACACGACAACACGATCGCGGGGCTTGTGTTTTTTTGCGAAAAGGATATAATAAGTTATCATTTCATTTCAGGAGGTACGGATCATGGCGGATTTTGAACTGTTTTTTGACCACACATGCCCGTTTTGCTATAAG
>JAITSR010000359.1 GCA_031287655.1 Clostridiales bacterium | reverse complement strand
CCCAAATGCCGGATGCGCCCGGCTTTCTTCTGCGCGACCAAATAATCGACGACCCCTAGCTCCTCGTTCGTATAGAAATCATAGGAGGACTCGCTGAGGTTGTGCAGGAGGTAGAAGTCAAAATAATCGACGCCGCACTTTTCCAATTGCTGCGAAAATATCTCGGCGGGCGATCCGATCTTATGCCCGGTCAGGTAGCCGATGCCCTCGACGCGCCCGTCGCGGTAGCTCATCATATGCCCCGGCATCTTTGTCGCGAGATGCCATGTGTCGCGGGGATATTCCGCAAGCGCCCTGCCGGTCACAAGCTCCGACTCCCCCTGATGATAGCGGTACGCGGTGTCAAAATAGTTGACGCCGTGCTCATACGCGTAGGCGATGATTTCCCGCGCGCGGGACTCGTCAACCGGGCCGCGTTCCCCGACGGTCGGCAGGCGCATGTTGCCCATGCCGAGGTGGGAGATTTGCCATTCCTGAAACGGTTTTGTGACCATTGCCGAAAACCTCCGATTTCTGACTGCCTCCGCGCCGCCATTGATCCGGCCGCGGCCGGGTGGCCGGGTGGGGCTGTTATAAGCCGCCGTTAAGGATGTCGCTCATGCTGTAGCGGCCCGGCGCGCGGTCCGCGACCGTCATAAAGCGCGCCGCACGCAGCGCGCCTTCCGCGAAAATCTCCCGCGACGCCGAGCTGTGCCGGATTTCGAGTATCTCGTCGTTGCCCGCAAAGAGTACCGTGTGCTCCCCGACGATCGTCCCGCCGCGCACGGCGTGGATCCCGATCTCCTTTTTGCCGCGCTTTGCCCGGACCGAATGGCGGTCATAGGTATATGTGCGGTCGCCGGAGAGCTCGTCGTTCATCGCGTCCGCCAGCAGCAGGGCCGTCCCGCTCGGCGCGTCGACCTTTTGGTTGTGATGCTTTTCGATCAATTCAATGTCAAAGCCTTCCGCGAGCGCGGACGCGGCCTTTCTGATCAACTCGGCCATCAGGTTGATGCCGACGGACATGTTTGCCGACTGGAAAATCGGCGTATGCGCGGCGGCCTGTGAGATCGCGGCCAGCTGCGGGTCCGAATACCCCGTCGTTGCGAGCACCGCCGGAATCCCTCTGTCGGCCGCGAGCGCGAGCACCGCGTCGAGCGCGGAGGGGTGGGAAAAGTCCACGATCACATCAATGACGGTCTCGCGGATTTCGGCGGCCTCCCGATAGACCGGATACGACGCGCCCGCGCCCGGCGGGGGTCCGCCCGCGGCCGGTCCGGGCGGCGGGGCGATGTCCAGTCCCGCCGCGATCACGACATCCGGATACCGGGCCGCGACGCGCGAAAACACCTGTCCCATCCTGCCGTTGCAGCCGTTCAACAAAATTTGAATCGCCCGGCCGACCTCGCCGGTCTGATTTGTTTTTTGGCTCATTGGATCAAACCATACGCGGCAAGCGCGTCCTTTAAGATTTTTTTGCTGCCCTCGCCGATCTCGACGAGCGGCAGGCGGCACGGACCGACCGCGAAGCCCATCAGGTTCAGCGCCTCTTTGACCGGGATCGGGTTGACTTCGCTGAACAGGGCGCGGATCAGCCGCATCGTGTTGACTTGGATCTCCCGCGCGCCCGCGATGTCGCCCGCGAGGAACTTTGCGCACAGCTCGCGGGTGTCCTTTGGGATGATGTTCGACAGCACGGAAATGACACCGAGACCGCCCCAGCTCATCAGCGGCAGGATGTTCGAGTCCTCCCCCGAGTAGATCGCAAAGTCTTTTTCGCATTTTGCGACAAGGTCGCCGACCTGCTCTAAGTTACACTCCTTGACCGCGACGATGTTCTCAACCTTGGAGAGCTCCGCGAGCGTGTCCGGCGCGATGTTGAGGTTCGTGCGGCTCGGTACGTTGTATAGGATAAACGGCAGCTTGATTTGCTTTGCCGCCGCCGTAAAGTGGGCGACAAGGCCGCGCTGCGTCGTTTTGTTGTAATACGGCGCAACCGAAAGGAGCGCGTCCGCGCCGACGGCCTCGAGTTTTTTGCCGAGTTCGACCGAGTGTCGCGTATCATTGCTGCCCGCCCCCGCAATGACGGGAACGCGATGGTTGACTTTCTCCACCGTGTATTTTACGGTCGCGACATGCTCCTCGTCCGGCATTGTCGAGGCCTCGCCCGTCGTCCCGCAGATCACGATGCTGTCGATGCCGTTTTGAATCTGAAATTCCAACAATTCGCTGAGTTTTTCAAAATTGACGCCATCCTCGCGGAATGGGGTGACGATTGCCGTGCCGGCGCCTTTAAAAATCGGTTTTCTCATAAGGAAAGCCTCCACAGTATATGACATTCAATTCGGCGACCGCCGCGCGTTCCGATTATGGGTATCATCATATCACCGGAAAACCGGCGTTGTCAATGTCGGCGCGTCGCTCGCAGTCCGCTCGCAGTCCGCTCGTCTGCCGCTCCGCCGCTCGCCGCGGGCCGCCTGCGTGAAGTCATGGCAGGACGACGTTGACTTTTAAGAAATCCCCCGGGCGCCGCTCGATGTCCATGAGCGCGCGCGCCGCGTCTTCGAGCGGGACGGTCTTTGTCAGGATCGCCCTCACGTCGGCCCGCCCGGAGGCGATCAGCTCCAAAGCCTCCGCAAACTCGTTCGCGCTGTTGCGCGCGCCGCGGACGTCCAGTTCCTTGCGCGTAATCACGTCGGTCGGCAGAGCCGTGTCGTCCTTTGGCCATCCGATCAAAGCGATCCGGCCCGCGTGGGATGCGATGTCAAGCGACGATCGGATTGCCGCGCCGGCGCCCGACGCCTCGAACACGCACTCGCACATGCGCCCGCCCGTGATCTCCCGGACGCGTGACTCAAGGCCGTTCGGGCCGGAAACCGCGGCGAGGTGAATCGTTTCCCGCACGCCGAGCGCGCGCGCCGCGTCAAGCCGCTGCGAGACGACGTCGATCAGGATCGGAACCGCGCCGTAGTGCAGCGTACACATCGCCGCAAGCAGGCCGATCGGCCCCGCTCCAAAGATCGCGACGTGTTCGCCCGACGCGGCCTTTAAGCGGTGCAGGCCGTGGAGCGCAATCGTCAGCGGCTCCGCGAGCGGGATCAGCTCCCATGGCATATCCGGCGGCGCGGGATACAGCATGTTTGCCGGATGCGTAAAAAATTCCGACATGCCGCC
>JAITSR010000355.1 GCA_031287655.1 Clostridiales bacterium | reverse complement strand
AGGCACATACTGTATATTCACCCACGCTTACACTGGTGCGGCGAACAAGTTCTTGCAAGCCGCATCAACGGCGATCGCGTTATATAGAACCAAGGCGATGTGCGGAGCAAACTGAGCTGCTGCGTACGCTGCGTGGCTGCGCGTAAAGCCGTTTGACATTGCGGCGTGTTTGGATTATTATTTGTTCATTATCACAATAAAGGCGGGGGCGGGCGCAGATGCAGGAGTGGATGCAGGCGCAGATGCGAGCGCGGATATTGCCATGCCCCGGGCGCCTAATGAAAGGCAGGAAAACCAATGAGCAAATTGGTGGTCAACGCGTATCAAAGGCAGTCCAAGATTGACCGCAACATCTACGGGCACTTTTCAGAGCACCTCGGCCGCTGCATCTACAACGGGATTTACGTTGGGCAGGGTTCCCCGATCCCAAACACGAACGGGATCAGGAATGACGTCGCGCAGGCGCTCCGGCGCATCCGCGTCCCGGTTCTGCGCTGGCCGGGCGGCTGTTTTGCGGACGAATACCACTGGAAGGACGGCATCGGCCCCGTGGAGAAACGCAAAAAGATGGTCAACACACATTGGGGCGGCGTCGTTGAGGACAACAGCTTTGGCACGCACGAGTTTCTGGAGCTGTGCCGCCAGCTCGACTGCGAGCCCTATGTCAACGGCAACCTTGGCAGCGGAAGCGTACAGGAAATGCAGGAGTGGGTCGAGTACATGACGTTCGACGGCGATTCTCCGATGGCGCGGCTCCGCTCGGAAAACGGCGCGTCAAAGCCGTGGCGGCTCAAGTATTTTGCGATGGGCAACGAAAATTGGGGCTGCGGCGGCAATATGACCGCGGAGCACTACGCGGACGAGTATCGCCGCTATCAGACCTACGTGCGCAATTACGGCGATAACAAAATCTACAAGATCGCCTGCGGCGCGAATGTCGCCGACTACCATTGGACGGAGGTCCTCATGCGGGACGCGGGGCGTTTTATCGACGGCCTCACGCTGCACCACTACTCGTTCAGCGGGACGACGTTCGCGCGCAAGGGCAGCGCGACGGATTTTGCGGTTGACGAGTGGTATTCGCTCCTGCGCAAGGCGCTGTACATGGACGAGCTGATTCAAATTCACAAGGGCATTATGCAGCGGTACGACCCGCGGGGCAGGGTCGGTCTGCTTGTGGACGAGTGGGGCGCGTGGCACGCCGTGGAGCCCGGCACGAACCCCGGCTTCCTCTATCAGCAGAACACGGTCCGCGACGCGCTCGTGGCCGCCGTGACGCTGAATATCTTCAATAAGCACAGCGACCGCGTGCGGATGGCGAACATCGCGCAGACCGTCAACGTTTTGCAGGCCGTGATCCTCACCGAAGGGGAGAAAATGCTGCTCACGCCGACGTATCATGTGTTCGACCTGTATCAGGACCATCAGGGCGCGACGCTTGTCGGCAGCTACGTCGAACAGGAGAGCGCGGACGACGGCGCCGCAAGCCCGGCCGACGGCGAAACAAACGCCGCTTTGAGCGGCACGATCGTTCCGAATCTGCACGAGTCCGCGTCGGTCGCCGAGGACGGGACGCTGACGATTACGCTCGCGAACCTCGCCCACGAAAAGGCGTATGACATCGACGCCGTGATCGTCGGCCACGCCGCGCGGGACGTGAGCGCGGCAATCCTCACGGGCGGAATGGCCGCCTATAATGATTTTGACGCGCCGGAGCGCGTCGCCCCGGCGGACTACACTTCGGAGATCCGGCGCGCGGGCGAGGGCCTCGCGTTCAAAATTCCGCCCCGCAGCGTGCTGCGGCTGCGCCTCTAATTTATAGTGCATCCCGCATCGCGGAGCGCGTGAATCGCCGCGGGAAAGTTTGTCGCTTTGACAAAAATGTAGTCGGTATCGTATGTTGAGGCGACAAACACGGGGATCGCGCGTTCCGCGAGCACACCGGTGAGCCGCGCGATGATGCCGACAAGGCCGAAATCCAGTGTTCCCGCGACTTTGAGCCCGCGCCAGCCATGCTCGGCCGCAAGTCTTTGCGCGCCGTCCGGCGCTTCGGACGTCTCACAGACAAGGGAGATTTCGTCGGACGTCCGCGCGAGAAAGAACGTTCCGCGGCTCCGGGCGGCGAACGCCATTGCCTGTGTGATCTCCGCCCCCGGCGCGAGTTTGCACACGGAAAACGAGGCGGCCAGCTCGACAAGCGTGAAGCCGTCGCCGCCTCCGTCTCCGATATTCCGCCCGCTCATGTCAGGTGATAGCCGCCGTCCGCAACGACGACCGAGCCGTTCAGGAACGGGCAGATGTCGCTCGCGATAAAAAGCACGAGCGCGCCGACCTCCTCCGCGTATCCGAAGCGCCCCATCGGGATCATCTCCGTCCAGACCTCGTGGAATTTTTTCCCGTCCGCGCGCGTGCCCTGCGGCAGAATGTCGCTCTGGATGTACCCCGGCGAGACCGCGTTGACGCGCACGTTGTGACAGGCCCACTCATAGGCGAGGCATTTTGTGAGCATACTGACGCCCGCCTTGCTCGCGTTGTACACGGCTTGGCGCTGCGGCGTCATCACGAGCCGGTCCGAGTTCGACGAGGTGTTGACGATCACGCCGCCGCCCTGCCGGATCATCACGCGCCCCGCGGCCTGCGAGAGGAAAAAGACCGCGTCCAGATTCAAATCCATCACCTTGCGCCAGTTTTCATAGGAGATGTCCTCGGCGTTTTCAACATGCGTGAGGCCCGCGTTGTTGATCAGGATGTCTATGCGCCCGAAGCGCGAAACCGTGTCGTCGACAAGCCCGCGCCGCTCCGCGTCGACCGTGACGTCCGTGCGGCGAAAAACGCAGTTGACGCCGTGCTCCGCCGTGACCTCCGCGGCGACGCGCCCGCCGAGTTCCTCACGCCTGCCCGCGATCACGATGTTTGCCGCGCCCGCCTGCGCGAACGCCTCGACGATACCGCGCCCGATCCCCGTATGCCCGCCGGTCACGATCGCCGTCTTGCCTGTAAGTTTGATCTTGCTCACGATTTCCCTCATTATGACCATCCCCTTCCTTCCGTGTATCCGCTTCCGCGTATCCGCTTTCGCTTCCGCGTGTTCGCTTCCGTTTACCGCGCCGCTTCCCGTCGTCTCATTTTACAGATTTTCGCGCGCGCGCGCAATCCTCAAGCTATTCTCCATTTCTAATTCTCAATTTGGTCATTATTGTGTGAATTGACAGAAACAAGTTAATATGTTATAATATATTTGTATAATAACACGGTACAAGTCATGAAATTTCAGGAACGGACAGCGTTGGGAGCGCCGGATGGCGAATAAGGGGTGGTTGCAATGAAATTTTATGAAAATCTGAAAATCAGGACGCGCCTGATCGGGAGCTTTGTGTTTGTCGCGATCCTGACCCTCGCGGTCGGGGCGGCGGGGCTTATCTGCATGGCCAATTTGAACGGGATCGGGCGGGAGCTCACGGAGCGCCATGTCGTCACGCTGAACCATCTGGCCGAGATCGTCGAGACGTTCCAGCGGAGCCGGGCCGACCTCCGCGACATCGCGCTCACCGGGGACGCCGCGCGCGCGGCGGCTGTTTCCGAACAAATTACGGAGGCCGAACGCCTGATCGACGAGCGGCTCGAGCTGCTTGCGGCCACGCTCCCGGACACGCCGGAGGCCGTCGAGGGGCGGCTCAGGTTCGCGGAGTCGCTGCGCGTCTACTACGAGGTTCAGCGCGGCCTGATTGAGCGGTTTCTCTCCCCGGCGGAGCGCGGGGCGGCGATCGCGGAGCTCTTGGACGGCAGGTATCTGGAGAGCGCGCAGAACGTGTCCGATGAGATTGTGACGATGCAGAGCAGCGTCGCGGAGTGGGTCGCGGACGGGACGGCGCGCCGCAACGCAATTGAGCGCACAGGGAATGCCGTTGTAGCGGTCTCCGCTCTGCTCGCGGGTCTGATCGGAACCGCACTCGGCCTCGCGATCTCAAGCGACGTCTCAAGGGGCGTCAGTCGAATCTCAAAGGCCGTGGAGCGCGTCGCGGACGGCGACTTTACGACGGAAGCGGATGTGCGGGGCCGCGACGAGTTCGGGATGCTGGCCGGGAGCGTAAACCGCATGATACGGGAGCTCAGCTCCGTGCTCGCGCGCGTGGACGAGACGGCGTATGTCGTTGACGACGCCGCAAAGCAGGTGTCGTCGTCAAGCATGTCGCTCGCCCAGATTTCAACGGAGCAGGCGAGTTCGGTCCAGCAGATCACGGCGACGATCAACGACATCACGGCGCGCACAAAAATAAACGCGGAGTCCGCGGCCAGAGCGACGCGGCTTTCAGAAAAGGCGCGCGACAGCGCAATCCGCGGCGACGGAATGATGACTGAGATGCTGGAGGCGATGCGCGCGATCAACGAGCGGTCGGCCGGTATTTCGAGCATTATTAAAGTAATCGACGACATCGCGTTCCAAACGAATATCCTCGCGCTGAACGCGGCCGTCGAGGCGGCGCGCGCGGGGCAGCACGGAAAGGGCTTCGCGGTCGTCGCCGAGGAGGTGCGGGGCCTTGCGGCGCGAAGCGCCGAGGCCGCGCGGGAAACGACTCAAATGATCGAAAACGGGGTTTCGGAAGTCGGACGCGGCTCAAAGATCGCGGCGGAGACCGCGGACGCGCTAAAGGAAATCGTCGAGGGTATTTCGGAATCCGCCGCGCTCGCCGCGAATATCTCAGACGAGTCGGAGCGGCAGTCACAGGGGGCGGATCAGATCAACCTCGGCATGAATCAGCTTTCGCAGGCGATTCAGACGACGTCCTCCGTCGCGCAGGAGACCGCGTCGTCGAGCGCGGAGCTCTCGGAGCAGGCCGGCGTGCTCAGCGGACTCATCGACACGTTCCGGATCGACTGCAGCGCGGCAAAAACAGCCGGACCCGGAGCGGCGGGCGCTCGGCGGGGCGCAACGGGAATGAGACCGGGCGGCGGCGGAAGGCCGGGCGGCGATGGCGCAAATTCGGCCGACGTCGCCGCAAAGCCGGTTCCGCGCGAAATTGCGCTGACCGGCGGCTTCGGGAAATACTGACCGCAGCCGACAACCGCCGTCGTCACGACGGCGGTTGTCGGCGTATGACGGCAAAATACCCTTGTTAAAACAGCGTTGCTCTATTATAATATACTATATTATAATAGAGTGTATTCGGAAAGTTTATTAAGCGAATACACTCACACGACACCGAGTGAGGTGCTGTGACGCCATGGATTGGCGTTGCAGGGTGGAACTCGTTGGAGCGAGAAGGTGGAGGCGTGCGTGCGCAGAGCGCACGGAGTTTTGTGGGAATCGCATTTCCGCAAAACGATACGCGCAGAGCTGTAACGCCATAGATTGGCGTTACAGGGTGGAGCACGTTGGAGCGAGAAGGCGGAAGCATTTTGAGGAAACGAGGGCGACGAGTGGAGGGGGAGTTTCGCGGTTATGCCGCGAACCCCCCCATCACAAGGCGTCTGAGTTTCCGAATAAACTCAATAGAACAATGGAGGCGGAAAAATGTTTATTGGTCGCGAAAGAGAATTAAGCGAGTTATCGCGGCTCTACGGCGCCGGAAAATTCCAGTGCGCCGTCATGTACGGGCGTCGACGCGTCGGTAAAACCGCGTTGATTAACGAATTTATCAAAGATAAGGAAGCCGTGTATTTTACCGGGCAGGAAACGAACGCGAAAGAGAATCTTTCGCTTCTCAGCCAAAGTATTTTTGCGCTGTCCAATGACTTTTCGCAAACCGCGCCTGTGTTTAGCGGTTACAAGGAAGCGCTGGATGCGATTTTTACGCTCGGCGAAAGGCGGCGCGTGATCCTCGCGATTGATGAATACCCGTATCTCGCGGCAAGCTACAAAGGTTTTTCGTCGCTGCTGCAAACCTACATTGACAAATACAAGGAATCCTCTAAGCTGTTCATCATACTCTGCGGTTCCTCGCTTTCTTTTATGGAAAATCAGATACTTGGATATAAAAGTCCGCTTTTCGGACGCAGGACGGCGCAATTCAAGCTGCTGCCGTTTGAATTTGCGCAGACGAAACAGTATTTTGCCGGAAGCCGCTTCTCGCCTTTTGACGTCGCGTTGTTATACGGTCTCACCGGAGGGATTCCTTTATATCTGTCGCTGATCGACGACGCGTTGAGTGTTGAGGAAAATATTAAATTCAATTTTTTACAGACGTCAGGATACCTGTTTGAGGAACCGGGCAATTTGATCAAACAGGAGTGCCGGGAACCCGCCCAGTATAACGCAATCATAAAGGCGATCGCCGGCGGCGCTTCCCGACTGTCGGAGATTGCCGGAAAGGTCGGTTTGGAGACGGCGTTATGCTCGACCTATATTACAAAACTCATCTCCATCGGCATTGTAAAAAAAGAACACCCTTTCCGTGAAGGACTGAGCCGACGAACCATTTACGTTCTGGAGGACAGTATGTTTCAGTTCTGGTATCGCTTTATCCCGGAGCTTACGCCGCTGATTCAGCGCGGCGAGGCGGAAATGGCGTATGCCGCAATTGAACCGCAGTGCTCCGCGTATATGGGCAGTGTGTTTGAGGAAATATGCAAGCAGTATCTCTGGCGGCAAAATATCGCAAAGAAAACGCCGATGCTATTTACCGACGCGGGGCGCTGGTGGGGTACAGACCCCAAAAAGAAGGCCGAATGTGAGGTGGACATCATTGCGGATAACAAGGAGGACGCGATTTTCGCGGAGTGCAAGTGGACGACCGACTCCGTAAACGTCGATGTTTTGGACACGCTGGCGGAGCGGAGCGCGTTGTTTCATTACCGGAAGAAGTATTATTATCTGTTCGCCAAAAGCGGTTTTACCCCTGCCGTGAAGGAAAAAGCAATCGCGATGGGCAACGTAACGCTTGTGTCTTTTGAAGATATGTAAAGTGATTGAAAAACCCTCCGCGTTCCTGTATACTTGATAAATATATAAAAGGTAAAGGAGCGCGCGAAGGTGAAAACGGCGTTAAAGGGGATTATTCTCGCAGGGGGTTCGGCCACGCGCCTGTACCCCGTCACAAAGTCCGTCTCAAAGCAAATCCTGCCGATCTACGACAAACCGATGATCTATTACCCGCTTTCGGTGCTGATGCTCGCGGGAATCCGCGAAATCCTGATCATTTCTACGGAGCGCGATCTCCCGTGCTTTCGGGCGCTGCTCGGCGACGGCGCGTTATACGGCCTCTCTTTTGACTATATCGTGCAGGAAAAGCCGCGCGGCCTCGCGGACGCTTTTATCGTCGGCGAGCGCTTTATCGGGCGGGACCGCGCCGCGCTTGTGCTGGGCGACAATATTTTTTACGGCCAGAGCTTTTCCGCGATGTTAAACGCCGCATCGGAGCGCGAGAGCGGCGCGACGATCTTTGGCTATTATGTCAACGACCCGACGGCCTACGGCGTCGTCGAGATCGGCGCGGACGGGACCGCGCTCTCCATCGAAGAAAAGCCTGTCGCGCCGCGGTCGCACTTCGCCGTGCCGGGACTGTATTTCTATGACAACGACGTCGTGCGGATCGCGAAGGACATAAAGCCGTCCGCGCGCGGCGAGATCGAGATCACGGCGGTCAATCAGGCGTATCTGGACGCGCGCCGCCTGCACGTCGAGGTGTTCGGGCGCGGCATGGCGTGGCTCGACACGGGGACGCACGACTCCCTGCTCGAAGCGTCCAACTTTGTCGCGGCGATCCAAAAGCGTCAGGGGCTTTACATCTCGTGCATCGAGGAGATCGCGTACCGCCGCGGCTTTATCGGAAAAGAGCAGCTTCTGCGCCTTGCGGAGCCGCTCAAAAACATCGAGTACGGCAAGTATCTGCTTCGGATTGTGGCGGACGCGCGCGAATAGACGGCGCCGCGGCCAAAAAGCGGAGCGGCTGCATGGAAACATGGGAGGAATTGGGGTTATTATATGGGTAAATTCAAATTCATCGAAACCGGCATTTCCGGCCTTGTGGTCGTCGAGCCGACGGTCTTTGGCGACGCGCGCGGCTATTTTATGGAAACGTACCATTCCGGCGAGTTTTCCGAAGCCGGTTTTCCGATGGCCTTTGTTCAGGACAACCAGTCCAAATCCGGAAGGGGCGTCCTGCGCGGCCTGCACTTTCAGCGCAAAAATCCGCAGGGCAAGCTCGTCCGCGTGATCTCGGGCGAGGTGTTCGACGTCGCGGTCGATCTGCGCCGCAGCAGCGCCACGTTCGGGCGCTGGCACGGCGTGAGACTGTCCGCCGAAAACAAAAAGCAGTTCTATGTGCCGGAGGGCTTCGCGCACGGCTTTCTCGTATTGAGCGAGAGCGCCGAGTTCGTATATAAATGCTCGCGGTTCTACGACCCGTCCGACGAGGGCGGCATCCTCTGGAACGACCCCGGCGTCGGCGTCGAGTGGCCGCTGGCCGCGGACCTTGACGTCCGGCTCAGCGAAAAGGACGCCAAACTCCCGCGCCTTGCCGATTTGGGGTTCGCCTATGAATGAGTCGCCGCGCAAAAACATCCGCCCGATCCTCGCGATCGCGCTGTGGCTCTGCGGCATCGCAGGATATTTGCTCTTTGTGAACCGAGCCTACTTTTGGAACACGACGGGCGGCGTGGGCGGCGTGGACGGCGCGGCCGCGTCTTTTGCGGCGGAGCCGTACCCCTTAATCTGCTTTGGCTTCATATGGGCCGCCCTGCTGCTGCCCGTGCTGTTTTCGCTCCGCTCGCTGCGCGGTCTGGCCGTCCACATCAGCAATTTTCGGCGCTACTTCTATCTGCTGTCGAATCTCGTCCGCCGCGACATCACAACAAAGTACCGGCGCTCTGTGCTCGGCATCCTGTGGAGCGTGCTCAACCCGCTGCTGATGATGGCCGTGATGACCGTCGTGTTCCAGCAGCTGTTCCGCATCCAGATCGAAAACTTCGCGATGTACTACCTGAGCGGCGCGCTCGTGTTCAACTTCATGTCGGAGGCCACCTCCGGCGCGATGTCGTCGATCACCGGCTCGGGCGCGCTGATCCGGAAGGTTTACATCCCAAAATACATCTTCCCGATGGAAAAATGTCTGTTCGCGCTGATCAACGCGCTGTTCTCCTTTATCGCGGTCCTGATTATGCTCGTGATCCAAAAAATACCGGTCACATGGTCGCTGCTGCTCTTTTTCATCCCAATCCTCTACTGCCTCGTATTCTGCGTCGGCTTCGGGCTCGCGCTCGCGTCGCTGAACGTCTTTTTCCGGGACACCGGGCATCTTTACTCCGTGTGGGTCACCGCGTGGATGTACCTGACGCCGATCATCTATCCGATCGACATCCTGCCGCCCGCGGTCCAAACCGTCGTCCAGTTCAACCCGATGTTCCATTACGTCGAGTATTTCCGGCAGGTCGTCATGTACGGGACGATCCCCGGCTTGGAGGCGAATATAACCTGTCTCATTTTTTCGGTCTTTTTTCTCGGCGCGGGTCTTCTGGCCTTCAAAAAGAATCAGGACCGGTTTATTTTATTTATTTAGGGAGCCGACGGCTCGGGGGGAGAGTGAAGCTGTTGCCGGTTGCGGTCGACGTTCAGAATGTCAGTATGCGCTTTAACATGAGTCAGGAGAAGGTTGAGAGCCTCAAAGAATACTTCATCAAGCTGGTCAGGCGGCAGCTTTTGTTTGAGGAATTTGTCGCGCTCCGGGACGTCACGTTTCAGGTGGAAAAGGGCGACGTCTTTGGGATCGTCGGTTTGAACGGCTCGGGCAAAAGCACGCTGCTCAAAATCATCTCGGGTATTCTAAAGCCGACGGTGGGCAGGGCGTCCGTCGTCGGGTCCATCGCCCCCCTGATCGAGCTTGGCGCGGGTTTTGACATGGAGCTGACCGCGCGCGAAAACATCTTTCTGAACGGCTCGGTTCTGGGCTTTTCAAAACGGTTTTTAGAGGAGCGGTTTGACGGGATCATAGACTTTGCGGAGACGTATGAGTTTTTGGACGTTCCGATGAAGAACTATTCCTCCGGCATGGTCGCGCGCGTCGGCTTCGCGGTCGCGACAATGACGACGCCGGACATCCTGATTCTGGACGAAATTCTCTCGGTCGGGGATTTTCGTTTTCAGGAAAAATGCGAGCGCCGCATTGCCGAAATGATGTCGCAGGGCACGACCGTGCTGATCGTTTCCCACGCGATCGCGCAGATTAAACGCATTTGCAACCGCGCGCTCCTTTTGGAGCATGGCCGCATGAAGATGATCGGCGACGCCGCCGAGGTCTGCGCGGTCTATTCCGATTCCGCCGACGGCGCGTAAGTAGGAAAGTCATCGGCGCCGGGCGTGAGCCGGTTTTTCCCTGATTTGAGTTCTGGAGGAAGCAATGGACGAGATCAAGAACACTTTGGAGAGTATGAACATCGATGCTTACAGATCAGAATCGGGCTTAAACAGTCTGGTCCGGATCCTGAACATCAAACCAAGGCCGAAGGGCAAAAGGGATATCGTCGCCGCGTTATCCCGATTTTATAACAAACCGGGCGCCGCCGCCGAATTGTTCAATCGTTTGAGCGCATATGAAAAAGCCATCCTGACCAGCGTTGTTCAATGGGGGTACCGCGTTAACCGGGACGAGTTGGAAAGTATCGCAGAAACACACAATTTCGGCGTTAAAAGCGCATATAGCAGCAATACTTCACGCGAGCATTATTTTCCGAAAGATTCCCTGTTGTACGCGATCTTTCTGGACGGCTCGGTTCCGGAGAAATTCAGACAGTATTTCACGGAAGTAATCCCGCCTTATATAGTCACATTCAAGCCAT
>JAITSR010000342.1 GCA_031287655.1 Clostridiales bacterium | reverse complement strand
GACGACAGCGGCAGCGGCAGCGGCAGTGGCAGCGTCGGGGGCGCTGCCACGGGAATGGCGGCAGAAGCGGCCACAACCACAACAGTAACGGCCACGACGGCGGCAACAGCGGAGGCGGCCACCACCACGACGGCGGCCGCAACCGCGACGGCTTCCGAAACGACCACAACGGTGTCGTCTGCCGCGGCCGCGACCACGGCCACGACGGCGGCGGCCGAGAGCACGACCGCTGCAGATTCGGCGGCGCAGACGGCGCCGGACGGCGCGGCGGAACCGGTCCGCGTCGCCGCGATGAAGGGGCCGACCGGCATGGGGCTTGTGAAACTCATGCAGGACAGCGCGGACGGTCTCGCCGGGCAGCCGTATGACTTTTTTATCGGCACGATCGACGAGATCATCCCGAAAATCAGCACCGGCGCGCTCGACATCGCGGCCGTCCCGGCCAACATCGCGGCCGTGCTCTACAACAACACGGGCGGCAAGGTCAAGGTGATCGCGATCAACACGCTCGGCGTGCTGTACGTCGTCGAAAAGGGCGAGTCGATCAACTCGGTCGCGGACTTAAAAGGCCGGACGATCTTTGCCTCCGGCAAAGGCACGACGCCGGAGTACGCGCTGAACTATGTGCTCGCGCAAAACGGCCTCTCGCAGGACGACCTGACTGTCGAGTTCAAGTCGGAACCCGCGGAGATCATACCGCTTCTGACACAGACGGAAAACGCGGCCGCGCTCCTGCCGCAGCCCTTTGTCGCGACCGCGCTCTCAAAGGTCGATGGGACGCGGATCGCGCTCGACTGGACCGCTGAGTGGGACAGGGCCGCGACGGACGGCAGCGCGCTTGTAACGAGCGTGCTCGTCGCCCGGAGCGAATTTATCGAGGCGCAGCCGCTCGCGGCGGCGCGCTTTCTGATCGAGTTCGCCGGTTCGTCCGAATACGCGCGCTCGGACGTCGACGGGGCCGCGAAGCTCGTCGGCGCGTTTGGGATCATCGACGAGGCGATCGCCCGTTTGGCGCTCCCCTACTGCAATATAACGTGCATTACGGGCAATGAGATGAAAGGAAAGCTGAGCGGCTACCTTGGCGCGCTCTTTGGACAAAATCCGCAGTCGGTCGGAGGATCGCAGCCCGATGAGGGACTCTACTATATCCCATAAGCCGCGCGAGGACTCCACGCGCCGCGCCGGGTCCCCCGCGCAAGACGACCGCGGCGAGCCGACGCCGCGCCGTGAACAGGACCCGCCGCCGCGCCGCGGCGGGTCGCGCCGCGCGCTGACCGCGGCGGCGGCGGTCGCCGCGTGGCTCGTGATCTGGCTTGCCGCCGCGCGGCTGATCGGGCAGGAAATGCTGCTCGCCTCTCCGGAGGCGGTCGCGCAAAGGCTCGCGGAGCTCGCCGTAACGCCCGGCTTTTGGTCGAGTCTCGCCTTTTCCGTGTCGCGTATTCTGCTCGGCTTCTGTCTCGCGCTCGCCGCGGGTCTCCTTCTGGCCGCCGCGGCCTACAGGCTGAGCGCCGCCGCCGTGTTCCTGCGCCCGTTCATGAGCGCGGTCAAGGCCGCGCCGGTCGCCTCGTATATCATACTATGCCTGCTGTTCATGCCGTCCCGCGGGCTCTCCGTGTTTATCGCGTTCACAATGGCGCTGCCCGTGATTTACACAAACGTTTTAAACGGGCTTTTCGCGATGGACCCCAAGCTGCTCGAGATGGCCGACGTCTTTGGCATCGGCCCGGCGCGCCGAATCGTGAGCCTGTATTTTTCTCAGCTGATCCCCCATCTGCTCTCCGCGTGCGGCCTCGCGCTCGGCCTCTGCTGGAAGGCCGGGGTCGCCGCCGAGGTGATCGGACTGCCGCGCGGCTCTATCGGCGAGGCGCTCTATCAGGCGAAGATATTCGTCGACACAAAATCCGTGATGGCGTGGACCGTCGTCGTGATCGCGATCAGCTTCCTGCTTGAAAAGGCGCTGCTCGGCCTTATCCGGCGGCTCGCCGCGCTCGCGGAGCGGGTCTGAAATCGGCCGCGAGAACCGCATAAACCGCGTCGGCCAGCCGTCCGCGTCAGCCCTCAACAGTACCGGACGCGCCGACTCAGGAGGTTTTTATTGATGCCTTGCGGCACGGAGGGGATCGCCCTTCGGAACATCTCAAAATCATACGACGGGCGCTTTGTGCTCCGCGACGTCTCGCTCACGTTTGCCGAGGGCGGGCGCTACTGCCTGACCGGCCCATCCGGCTGCGGCAAGACGACGCTGCTCCACATCGTGATGGGCATCGTCGCGCCGGACTCCGGGACCGTCACGGGCATGGACGGGCGCGCGATCGCGCCGGTGTTTCAGGAAAACCGCCTCTGCGAGAACCTGAGCGCGGGCACGAATCTGCGCATCGCCGCGCGGGGGAAGCTGAAATCGGGACAGGCGGCCGAGATGCTCGACCGGCTCCTTCTGCCGGAGACCCTGCACAAGCCGGTGCGCACCTTGAGCGGCGGCATGAAGCGCAGGGTGGCGATCGCGCGGGCGCTGCTCTCGGGCGGCGGCCTTTTGCTCTTTGACGAGCCTTTTCGGGAACTCGACGAGGGGACGAAAGCGCGCGTGCTCGACGAGGTGCGGCGGGAGCTTTCGGGAAAGACATTGATCCTCGTGACACACGATCCGGACGAGGGGGCGCGGCTGGGCTGCGAGCCGATCCGCTTTCCGGCCCCCGCCCACCGCCCATAGCCCATAGCCCATTTTTCATTTGCCCGTCTTGCCGCGATGTGATAAAATACGCTTGTTTGTGAATCACAAGCGCCGCATCCAAAAAGCGCCGTTCAAAGGGGCCGACAGGCGATGCCAAAAGAGGTACAATTCTATCTGAAAAAAGCCCTTACATTCTTTGACTTGACCGCAAAGACGATACCGCCCGTGACTTTTTTGGTCGTGCTCGGCATGTACTTCATCTATTTTTACGTCGAGCAGCTTTTTTTACCGGCCCAACTGTTCCCCGCGGGGCAGCTCACGGACCCCGGCGGCGCGCAGGGTTTAACCGTCGAACAACCCCCGCTCCCCCTGCTGTTGACGGGCCTTGCGATCATTCTGCTGATCAACGTAATCTCCTGCGTCTATCTCTCCGCTGCGATCCATGACGCGAAAGGCGAGGAATATAAGCCTGCGGACTGCGTATACGCGGTGCTCCGGAACTTTCCGCGGCTCTTTGCCGTGACCCTTTTGAAGAACTTCGTGATCGGCGCGGGGCTGTTCCTCTTTGTGGTTCCCGGCATTTTTCTTGCCCTTGTCCTGCTCTTTTCCGAGTGCGCGGTTCTGGATCAAAACCAGTCGGCGCTCGCGGGGTTAAGGCGCAGCGGCGTTTTGACAAACGGCCGGAAGCGCTCGCTTCTCAAAGTCGAGCTGTTCTGCAACTTGATTGTGTTTTCTTTTCTCGTCCTCGTGCTGAGCCTTTTTGTGACAAATAACGTCGCCGTTTTCCAATACATACTCCTGTTTTTAATCTCGCTTGTGACGCTCGTCGAAAAAAAACTCGTCGCGTATCTATACGTCGACGCCGCGCGGGAGACGGCGAAAGCGCTGAGCGCGGACCCGAAATGAACGCCGCGTTTGTGATTGCGGAATACAACCCTTTTCACAACGGACACGCTTACCACATCGCGCGAACGCGGCGGGAGCTCGCCCCGGACGCTCTCGTCTGTGTGATGAGCGGCCATTTCACACAGCGCGGCTCCCCGGCGGTCGTCGACAAGTGGGCGCGCGCGCGCATGGCGCTTCTCTCCGGCGCGGACCTCGTGCTCGAACTGCACCCCGTATACGCCTGCGCCGGCGCGGAGCGATTCGCGCTCGGCGCGATCGCGACGATCGGCGCATTTGCGACGCCGGACGGCAACAATATGGACTGTTGGCTCTCCTTCGGCGCGGAGTGCGGCGACCTTTCGCTGCTGCTCGAGCTCGGCGCGATCCTCGCGGAGGAGCCTCCGCCGTTTCGGGAGGCGCTCGCGGCCTCGCTCGGCGCGGGCAGTTCTTTTGCGGCCGCCCGCGCCGAGGCCGCCGCGGCTTGTTGCACAACGCAGGCCGCCACGGCGGGCGACTCCGCGCGGCGGCGCGTAAAAGAAACGCTCAAAGGCTCCAATAACATTCTCGCACTCGAATACATCAAAGCGATCCGCCGTCTGCGTCTTCCGATCAAGCCTCATTTGATTCC
>JAITSR010000334.1 GCA_031287655.1 Clostridiales bacterium | reverse complement strand
ATATCAAACGCATCCGCGCAGCCGCTCGCGGAGCTGTCCGACGTTTCGTTTCGCTACGGCGACGATTGGATTTTGCGTGACGTATCCATTCGTGTCGGGCGCGGGGAGCGGGTCGCGCTCGTGGGCGAGAGCGGGTCGGGCAAGAGCACGGCGCTGAGGCTGATTGCGGGCCTTTATGAGCCGGAGTCGGGTACGGCGCGCTTTTCCGGGCGCGACGTCAAGGAGTGGAGTCTTCGCGGGCTTCGCCGCCGCCTGTCCTATGTGCAGCAGGATACCTATCTCTATCCCGGAACGCTGCGCGACAATGTTTTGTGCGGCAGGGAGGAATTTGCCCAAAAGCTCGAACCGACGCTTGCGGGCGTCCGGCTTTCGCAGTGGGCGGCGGAACAGCCGGGCGGCTTTTTGGCGGATGTCGGGGAGCGCGGCGGAAAGCTCTCCGGCGGACTTCGGCAGCGTGTGTCGCTCGCGAGGGCGATCGTGCGCGCCCCGCTTTTATATTTATTTGACGCGCCGACCTCCGCGCTTGACGATGAAACGGAGCGCGGAGTCACAGAGGTCATGCGGGAGGCGACGGGCGGCGCGGCAAGTCTCACGGTCGCGCATAGGCTCTCGTCGATCGCGGACGCCGACCGGATTTACGCGATGAAAGAAGGCAGGGTTGTGGAGGAAGGCACACACGCGGAGCTGATGGCCGCGGAGGGTTATTATTACTCCCTGTATCAGCTGCAAAGCCGGGAGGCGGACCGGGAGAGCGAGGTGAGTGATCTTGGCGCAAATCGATAGGCCCAATCCGACGTTTTGGGAGACGTTTCGGAGCTCCGCGCGCTCGATGCGCAGGTTGTTCTCGTATACAAAAGGAAATCGCGCGCAATATGTCACGGGGATGCTGCTCGCTTCGAGCAGGGAGATGATCGGAACGGTCGTCTTTAGCATCGGTATGTATCAAATACTCGACGCGGCGCTCAAAGGCGCGAAAGAGGCCCTGCAGGTCGGCCTTGCCGTTCTGATTATCTCCGCGCTTTTTGTCGCGGCATACGCCCTTGGAGCGTATAATCTGGACACTTCCGTGATCAAAATCTCGGCGCGCGTGCGCGAGCAAATCATGAGGCATATGACGCGCGTTCCGGCGGCGTGGTACGACGCGCGGCACACCGGGGATATTATGTCACGGATGCTCAAGGACTTTGACGACGGGATGCAAAATTCGCTGAACATGCCTGTTCAAGAGCCTTTGAGCCTTGTGATGTCGGGTGTCTCGGCGATTGTCGCGCTGTTTGTGTTCGACTGGCGGATCGCGCTTACGCTCATTTTGGTCAGCGCGCTTGCGATGGTTCTGATCTCGCGGCTTGTCGTGCCGGGCAGGCTCGCGTCCGAGGCCGAGCGGGCCGCGACGGGTGTGGTGGCGGAGCGCTTTAGCGACATTGTCGCATCCGCGCCGGTGCTGCGCGTCCATTCACTGTATGAATATATACACGGGCTTTTTTCAAAGGATGCGGCGCACGCCCGTGATTGCGTTGAACGGCAGGGGCGCGTCGCGGCGCTGCAGGACGTGTCGGGGAACGCCGTGACGCTGCTTGTCTACCTGAGCGTGCTCGTGATCGGGGCGCTCGACCTTGCGCGCGGCAGCTTGAATATCCCCGCGCTGATCGCGATTTTGCAATTGGCAAACGGCCCCGTCGCGCTGTTCACGCGGATCGGCGGTATGCTCGTGGAACTGCAGGGTACGCTCGCGGGGGCCGACCGCGTGTTTGATATGCTCGACATCGCGGAGGAACCGACGGACGAGAACGCGCCCGTTCCCGCCGCGCCGACGCCCGATTCCGCCTCGCCTGCCCCGTCCGCTCCATCCGCTTATCCCGCCGCGCCTGCCATCGCCGCGCGCGGTCTGCGTTTCTCCTATGCCGGAGGGCCGCCCGTGCTGCGCAACGCGTATTTTGAACTCCCGCAAGGCGCGAAGGCCGCGCTGACCGGCGCTTCCGGCGGCGGTAAATCGACGCTTTTAAAGCTGATTTGCGGATTGTATGACGACTACTCGGGCGAGCTTTCCGTATTCGGCCTGCCCGTGCGGGACACGCCGCGAAACGTCCTGCGCGAGTTTGTGTGTTATGTCCCGCAGGACCCGCACATGTTCATTGACACGGTTATAAACAATATCCTCGTCGCAAAGGACGGCGCGACACCTGACGAGGCGCGTGAGGCGGCGCGGCGCGCGGGGGCGCATGAGTTTATTTTGCAGCTTCCGGGCGGCTATGACTGTATGCTGAATGAGCGCGGCTCCAACCTCTCCGGCGGCCAGCTGCAGCGGATCGCGCTCGCGCGGGCGATCTTAAAGGACCCGCCGCTGATCCTTTTGGACGAGCCAACCGCCGCGCTCGATATGGAGAGTGAGCGGCAAATCGTGGAATCCCTCGGCGCGCGCGCAAACGCGATGATTATTGCGACGCACCGCCGGTCCATCATGGACGTCACAGACGTTGTGATTGAAGTTTGAAAGTCATCGGCGCGGAAGTGTGAAATAGTTAGAATCAGCGAGCAAACACGATTATGGCCGAGTATTCAAGTGACAAATTGCCGCAATCGTCCAAAATGAGCGAAAAAGTTCATTGACAGTCTTATATGGTGGTAGTATTCTATATAGGCCGCTCGTCGCGCGGCGGAGCGATCCAAAGCCGCGGCGAGGTCAACGGAGCCGGTGAAAACCGGGGTTACAAGCGCAAGAGAGCAATAGTGGACATTGAAAAGTGAACAGTGCAAAGAGACGAAGAAGAAAGAACTCGTTGATTCAAAAAGAGTAAGAAGGGACTGTTCGTCGATGGACAGTTCTGAAAGGCCAAGCAAGTAATTAAGAGCCAAAACACCTCGGAAGGGGTGGGCTTTCTAAAATTATTTAGAGAGTTTGATCCTGGCTCAGGACGAACGCTGGCGGCGTGCCTAACACATGC
>JAITSR010000329.1 GCA_031287655.1 Clostridiales bacterium | reverse complement strand
CGCAACAACCGGCGTCAGCTCAACCGGTCGCGGCGCAGTCGAACCCGGCTCAATCAGTTTCGACGCAGCCAAACCCGGCGCAGTCGGCTCAGAATCCCGCAAAGCGGCTCGTCGACGTGATCTTCCATCCCGAAATCAACGAATACAACGGTCAAAAAAAGATTCAGCTGATCGTGCGCTCGGTGCGTCTGGCCGTGTGAAAAATAGCAAAACTATTGACGGCTGCGCGTCACGTTCAGCACGCTCTCTATGCCGTTGAGCTTTTTGATGATCGTGTCGAGCTGATCCTTGTCGTTGATTTCGAGTGTCAGATCGATCAGCGCGAAATTGTCCCGGGACATCTTTGCGTTGACCGCTTTGAGGGGGATTTTAGAAGCGCTGATCGCGCTCGTGATGTCCATCAGCAGCACCGGCCGGTCGTTTGCGACGATCGAGATCGCCGCGGAATAGGATTCGTTCGTTTCCTCGTACCACGAGACCTGTATCAACCGGTTCGTGTCGTCGACGCCTCCCAACGCGTTCGCGCAGTCGGCGCGGTGTACGGATACGCCCCGCGCCCGCGTCACATAACCGATGATCGGGTCGCCCGGGACCGGGTTGCAGCAGTG
The DNA here is from genome assembly GCA_031287655.1 of Clostridiales bacterium. Classification (GTDB taxonomy): domain Bacteria; phylum Bacillota; class Clostridia; order WRLR01; family WRLR01; genus JAITSR01. The sequence goes on along the minus strand of JAITSR010000329.1, from coordinate 2,983 downwards.
CGACAGCCGCACGAGACAGTTCTCGATCCCCTTTACAAGGATGCCGCTCTCCGGCGGCTTTCGGCGCGTCCGCTCCTGCTTTTGCGGCTCTTTGCCGTCCTGCTGCATAATTTCCGCCAGATATTCGGTCGTCTTATTGACGGTCCGGTATTCCTCGACGAGCCGCTGGACGAGTTTTTGCGCGGAGATTCCCTCATAGCCGACCGCGGAATACGCGTCGTCCGTCGAGTTGAAGTTATAGCGTTTGAGCAGGCGGTCGACCCACTCCGGCTTTAAGAGCTGCGCGGGCGTAAAGCCCTGTTTTTTCATCTCCTTTTCGATCAGCTCTTTGCCGCGGACGATGTTTTCTTCGCGGTTTTCGCGCTTGAACCACTGCTTGATCTTGCTTCTGGCCTGACTGCTCTTTGCGATGTCGAGCCAGTCGCGGCTCGGGCCGTGTACCGCCGCCGACGTGATGATCTCGACAATATCCCCGTTTTGCAGCTTGTAGGAGATCGGAATGATCCGGCCGTTGACGCGCGCGCCGTTCATGCGGTTGCCGATCGCGCTGTGGACGCGGTACGCGAAGTCGATCGGCGTCGCGCCGTTCGGCAGGTCGTAAACGTCGCCCTTAGGCGAGAACACGAACACCTCGTCCGCGAAAAGGTCCATTTTCAGGTTCTCGACAAATTCACCGGCGTCTTGGAGGTCGCGCTGCCACTCGATCAGCTGCCGGAGCCACGCGAGCTTTTGATCGTTTTCGTTGAGCCCAAGCTGGCTTTGTGCGCCGAAACCGCCGCCGTCCCCGCCTCTGCCGCTGTCGCCTTTGCCGCCATCGCCTCTGCCGCTGTCGCCTTTGCCGCCATCGCCTCTGCCGCTGTCGCCTTTGCCGCCATCGCCTCTGCTGCCGCCGCCGTCTCCGCGGCCCACGCTCTCTGCGCGGACGCCGCCCCCGGCGCCTTCCTTGTAGCGCCAGTGGGCCGCGATCCCAAACTCCGCGACGCGGTGCATATCCCATGTGCGAATCTGCACCTCAAACGGCGTGCCGGAGTCCCCGACGAGCGTCGTGTGCAGCGACTGATACTGATTGTGCTTGGGCATCGCGATATAGTCCTTGAAGCGGCCGGGGATCGGCTTATATTCCTCATGGACCTTGCCGAGCACCGCGTAGCACTCGCCGAGAAGGTTTACGATCACGCGGATCGCGAAGATGTCGTAGATTTGGTCGATTTGCTTTGACTGTGTCGTCATCTTGCGATAAATGCTGTAAAGATGCTTCATGCGGTACTCGATGTGCGCGTCGATGTGAATGTCGCGCAGCTTTTTTTCAAGCAGCCGCGCAATTTCGGCGACGGAGGCCTCGCGCGCGCTCCACTTTTCCGTGAGTTCCTCCGTCAGCTCCCGATACGCCGCGGGTTCCAGATATTTCAGGCACAAATCCTCGAGCTCGCTTTGCAGCTTAAAAATGCCGAGACGGTTCGCGAGCGGCGCAAAGATTTCAAGCGTCTCCTTCGCCTTTTGCCGCCGGTGCGCCTCCGGCATGTTCAGCATTGTGCGCATATTGTGCAGCCGGTCCGCGAGTTTGATCAGGATCACGCGAATGTCCTTGGACATCGCGAGGAACATCTTGCGGATATTTTCGGCCTGCTGTTCTTCCTTTGTCGTATAGGGGATTTTTTCGAGCTTTGTGACGCCGTCGACGATCCGGGCGACTTCCTCGCCAAATTGTTCGGAGAGGTTCTCGAGCGTCACGGACGTGTCCTCGACGACGTCGTGCAGGAGACCGGCGACGATCGAGGTGCTGTCGAGTTCGAGCTCCGCGAGGACCGTCGCGACTTGCAGCGGGTGGATGATGTAGGGCTCGCCCGAGACGCGGAGCTGGCCCTCATGGGCCGCGCGGGCACAGGCATACGCGCGGTCGAGGACGCCAAAGTCAAAATTCTGATAATATCCGGCGATAACCGTTTTTAACCGCTCGTATTCCCATTCCACAGCGCCGCACCTCCCCCCGCCACGCACTTCCGGCTTTTGGGTATGGCGCGCCGACGCCGACGCTCAGGCGCGCCGTACAGAAAAGATTTATTGCGTAGTATACCATAAGAATCAAATGTTGACAAAGACAATTTTTGACAAACGGCTCCGAAATGGGTACAATGATACTATAAATAACGGGCGAGACATGCCTCGGCCTACGGAGCGTGTGAAGAACGGACAATAATTTTTGAATACCCAACATACAACGGAAGCGGGGGAGACGATGAGGGCGGCGGCGGAGCGGCGTGTCACACGGCCGGAGGCGGCTGCGGACTGTGCGGCGCGCGGCGAAATCAGCAATGGGCCCAATGTCCTCGTCATAGATGTCAGGCCGCCGCGCTATCGCAATGACGTATACGATATGGCGGCGCTCATTTATGAAGGCGGGGTCCTGTATGCGGGGACCGCCGAAACAGACGAGACAGACGAAACAGGCGAGACAGACGAAACAGGCGAGACAGACGAAACAGACGATACGGTCAGAACAGACGGAATCGACGATACGGTCAAAACGGATGGAATCGCCGCAGCAGACGATACAATCCATACGATCCATGAGGTCGATGCGGATACCGGAGATGCAGATGGCGCTGATGTGGACCGGCTGCGGGTAAAAGAGCGCGAGGGATATTTTGAGCTGTGGTATTCGTTTCGCGCGGGGCGCTCGAAGGATTCAGAGGGTTCGGTTCGCGCGCCGTTTGAGATCGGGTGCGGCAATCGGCGATATGAACTGAAAATGGCGGTTTACAGGCTGTTGAAAGCACACTTCGCGGCGGCGCCGGAATCCGGGTCTGAGCCGGGTCGCGCGGCGCCGTTCCATCATACCCTCCCTTGGGGAGCGCTCGTCGGGATTCGCCCCGTCAAGCTCGTCTCCAACCTTTTTGAAGCCGGGGCGTCCGAGGGGGAAGCCGCGCGCGAAATGGCGCGCAAATATGACGTGTCGGAGGAAAAAATAAAGCTGTGTACGCGC
>JAITSR010000212.1 GCA_031287655.1 Clostridiales bacterium | reverse complement strand
CATCACTCTGCCAAAGCAAGTGATAAAAGTCATTCTCCCATGGGGGGTAAAGCCGCCCAAGAACGTGATCTCGCTGCCCGCGGGCGCGAAATCCACGTCCTCGCGCGCAAAAGCCGTATCGCTGCGCGCGATGGCGGCCGAATTAGCCGAATTAGCCGAATCAACCGCGGAGGCAGTCTGGCAGGTTCGCTCTGTCGAGGAAGCCGAGGCCGCGCTGCAAAAGAAAGCCCGGGCCTTGATCCTCAAAGGCTGCGAAGGCGCCGGTTTTTGCGGCGAGGATTCCGGTTTTCTTCTGTTTCAAAAGCTGATTTCAAAATGCCGAGCCGCGGGCGCCGAGGTGTATATTCAGGGCGGCGTGGGCATTCACTCCGCGGCCGCGTACCTCGCGCTGGGCGCGTCGGGTCTTGTGATGGATTCGCAGGTCGCCCTTTTGGCGGAGTGCGGCGCGCCCGCCGAGTTAAAAGCGGCGTTTGCAAGGCTCAATGGCAGCGAGATTCAAGTCTGCGAGGGTTATCACTATCTTGTGCGCCACGACGCGGCATCCCCGGCCCCGGCGCACGCCGCCCCGACCCTTTCCGAGCTGCTGCCAAAGGTCGGCGCTTCCGCGGACACCCCCTACATTTGCGCAGGGCAGGACGCCGTTCTGGCCGCCGACTATGATCGACAATACAAGAAACTGAAATATTTGGTCGCCGCGGTGCAAAAAGCGTCGTTTTCCAATGTGAAGCAGGCCAAGGCGCGGGACACGCTCACGCGTGGCAGCGACATGGCGGTGTTCCTCGGCTCCGAGTATCCGATTACGCAGGGGCCGATGGCGCGCATCAGCGATGTGCCGGAGTTTTTGAGTGACGTCGCCGAGGGCGGCGCGCTGCCTTTTTTTGCGATGAGCCTGATGACGGGCGAAGCCGCGCGGGAGGCCCTCGCAAAGACCGCGGAGGCGATGGATGGCCGCCCTTGGGGCGTGGGGATTTTAGGCTTTGCCTACCCCAAGGTGCTGCGCGAACAGACGGAGCTGATCCTTGCCGCAAAGCCGAACGCGGTTCTGATCGCGGGGGGGCGGCCGCCGCAGGCTAAGCCCTTTGAGGACGCGGGCATCCGCGTATTCTTGCACGTCCCCGCGGCGGGGCTCTTGGATATGTTTTTGAAGGATGGCGCGCGCAGCTTTGTTTTTGAGGGCCGGGAGAGCGGGGGGCATGTGGGCCCTTTGTGCTCGGTCGTCCTTTGGGAAAAGCAGATCGAACATCTCCTGCGGCAGGAGGATACGGAAAAGCTCAGCGTACTCTTTGCGGGCGGGATCCACGACGCCTTTTCCGCCGCGTTTGTCCGGATCATGGCCGCGCCGCTGGCCGCCCGAGACGCGAAGGTCGGCATCCAGCTTGGCACGGCATACCTTTACACGGATGAAGTCGTCGCGCGCGGCGCGATCACGGAGGACTACCGAAAGCTCCTGTTGGACGGGCGCGGCACGGTGCTGCTAAAATCCGGCAGCGGGCAGGAGACGCGCTGCGTGCCTTCTCCGTTCACCGAGACCTTCTTCGCGGAAAAAGAGCGTATGCGGCGCGAGGGCATAGAGTCCACGGAGCTTATGATGAAATTGGAAGCCATGAATTTGGGACGGCTCCGGATCGCGTCAAAAGGCATTGAGCGCCGCGGTGATCAGCTGACAGTCCTCTCTGCGGAGGATCAAAAAAAGGATGGTCTCTATATGGCCGGCGCCGTGGCCGCGATGATCGAAAAAACGACGACGGTACCGGCCCTCCACGCGGAGTTGGCCGAGGGCAGTTCCGCGTTGCTGGATGCGGTCAGTGTTCCGGAAGCGCCGCGGGCAAAGGCCGCCGGAAGTTCGGCTAAGATCGCCGTCGTCGGCATGGAGTGCATCTTCCCCGACGCGGAGAATTTGGACGAATACTGGCGCAACATCCTCTTTGGCAAGGACAGCATTTCGGAAGTCCCTGCGGATCGCTGGTCCGCCGGACTGTTCTATGATCCGGAGGCCAAAGATACCGACCACGTCGGTTCAAAATGGGGTGGCTTTATCAGCCCGGCCGATTTTGACGCGCTGGAATTTGGTATTACGCCCCAGTCGCTCGCGGCGATCGAGCCCGTGCAGCTGCTCAGCCTGCTGGTCGCAAAGCGCGCGCTCGAGGACGCGGGCTACACGGATTTGTCGAAGGTCGACTTGGACGACACGTCCGTGATCTTCGGCGCGGAGGGCGCGGGGGAGCTCGTGGCCGCCTACGGCAGCCGCTCGATGCTGCGGGAGTTCTTTGGGACGCTGCCGCCCGAGGCCGCGGCCGTACTGCCCCGGATGACGGAGGACTCCTTTCCGGGCGTGCTGTCGAACGTGATCTCCGGCAGAATCTCGAACCGCCTCGACACGGGCGGGCGCAATTATACGGTTGACGCGGCCTGCGCGTCCTCTCTCGCCGCGATGGACATCGCCTATTTTGAGCTCGCGTCCGGCAGGTCCGACATGGTCGTGCTGGGCGGCGCGGACCTCCACAACGGCATCAACGACTTTCTGATGTTCTCAAGCACATATGCCCTCTCAAAAAAAGGCCGCTGCGCGACCTTTGATTCGGGCGCCGACGGCATAGCGCTCGGCGAGGGGATCGGCGTATTGATTTTAAAGCGGCTCGAGGACGCCGAGCGGGACGGCAACAAGATTTACGCGGTCGTCCGCGGGACCGGCGGCAGCAGCGACGGCAAGAGTCTCGGCCTGACCGCCCCCGGGCGGCGCGGCCAGATCAAGGCGCTCGAGCGCGCGTACGCGAACGCGGGCGTCGACCCGTCTGAGGTCGGGCTCATCGAAGCGCACGGGACCGGGACGGTGGTCGGCGACCGCACGGAGCTCTCCGCGCTCACCGAAGTCTTCTTGAGCGCGGGTACGCAGCCGGGGCGGACGC
>JAITSR010000197.1 GCA_031287655.1 Clostridiales bacterium | reverse complement strand
CGGATTGTTTGGCGGACTGCGCCGCGCCCAGTGCGGGACCCGGCTCGGCGAATATGGCGGTACCCGGTGCGGCGGGGGTCGCCGCCGCATTTGCCGCCTTTGCGGCGGCGCGCCGGGCGGAGTCCGTCGCCGCGTCTTCCGCGTCTCCTGCGCGCGTCGCGCCCTCCGCCACTACGGCGCCTCTTGTACCCGATCCCTCAAAACCGCCGCCGTCCTTCATATTGCGGTATATGCCGACCCAGAGGCAGACGATCGCAACGGCAAGGCAGGCGCAGATGAAATAAAGCACCGACTGAACCCGGCGCTGCCACCGCCGATCCTCGTTTGTGATCTGTTTGAAAGGCTTTCTTTTCACCCCGCGCTTTTCCCGTTGAATATCCCAAAATTCAAAACGACGCCATCGTCGTCAAGCGTGAAGTAAAGCTGCGGCGTTTTCGGATTCCCGCGCGGCCCCGCCCAATAGATCAAAACGCCGCCGTCCAGCGTATAGTCCTTGCCGTAGGCCGTTTCGATCTGCTCAAGCGAACTGCCGACCGTGATGGAATTTCCGGTTTTGACCGCGTCCGTAAATACGTCGACCGCGCAGATCAGGTCCCCGTTAATCGGCAGCGTGCTGACCAAAATGTCGCCGCCGCGGTATGTGAAGAATTTGTCCATGCCGTCATACGCGCAGCTTTCAACTTCCTCAAAGCCCGTCGGCGCGCCGAACAGCGCCGTCGCGACGGAAATATCGTCGTCGAGCCGCAGGGGCTTCCCGTCGACCGTGAATACGAGGTCGGACGCGGAAAACTCGCCGGCGCGTGTAACGATAATTTTCGGGAGGTTAATGTCGATCACATTTGTCGCCGTATCAAAGTCCACCGTACACCCGAGCGCGTCGGCGATCTCCCTCAGCGGCAGATAGACGGAATCCTTGAACAAAAACGGCTCGTTTGTGACGGAGAGCTTTTTGCCGTCGACCGATACCGTGATGTTCGCGTATTCCACGGCGACGCGCTCCGTCGTGCCTTTTTTGACCGGCGTGCCGTATGACGGGCTGCCGCCGCCCGATGTGACGATAGACACGGCTTTTTTCGGGTCGTCCCATGAAACGCCGCAGCCGAGCGCGTTCGCGAAAGCGCGGACCGGCAGGAACGTCCGACCCTCATAAACAAAAGGGTACACGGTGGCGCCGCTCGCGTCCTTAGGGATAATCGTCTTGCCGTCGATCCGGATCGTCAGGTTCTGATACTCCGCGAGAATCTCACGCGTCCCCGTTTGCGCGTAAACGCCGACCGACGGCGACACGACAAGCGCGAGCGCCACCGCGAGCACGAGCGATACCACCGCGGCCGCAAGGCTCCGCGCCCTCCATAAACGGCGCGCCGCGCGACGCATTGATTTTCGTTGTAACAATCTATTTCGCCTCCTTTTGCAACTTACATGCCTTTTACCTATGTGTACTGTGTACCATATGCCGGAATGGTCGGGGTAAAACGTTTCTGTTTTTCTTAGTATACAACAATTCCGCGAATCTGTCAGCCGGTATCGCTCGCAGTCCGATCGCTCTCCGCTATGGAAGTAACAGGTCAGACATGGGAACCATTCCCCTCCACCGGAGGGGCGCCGACGAAGGCGGCGGGGCGGGGGCTGAACTAGTCGGAGGACATTAGCGCCTCTATCGCCGCGATTGACAAACCTGTGTCTTCCACGATTTCGTCGATCGGTACGTTGCGGCGCAACATTTTTTTCGCGATAGCAATCGCCTGCTCATTGCGGCCGCGTTCCAAGCCCTGTTCTAAGCCCTGTTCCAAGCCCTGTTCTAAGCCCTGCGCCAAGCCTTGCTCCAAGCCCTGCGCCAAACCCTGTTCCAGCGCGCCCTCAATCCGATCCACTTGGTCGCGCCATGCCTTCTCTCGCGCCTCGAACAAAAGACGCGTCTGTTGGTCGGCTGACAGTTCCATCAGCACGCCGACCGCCTTATGTAGTTCCGTGCTTTTCTGTGCCAGCATCGCAAGCTCCTCCTCGTCATTCGTCTTTAAAAACTGCATCCATTTACTGGCTTTCAAAATTTATTTTCTCCGGTCTTGTTATTTTGCAGTCCGTATGTTAATATGTCCGTGTGGCCAAGAAAGGCCGCAGTGATCGCATTGTGTGTCAGCACAATGCGACGAATGTAGGATTATACTGTTTAAGGCGCATCACCTACAAGCACAGGGATGGCACCCTGTCACCGCAGCGATAAGATTATACGTCTTTTCACTGGCTGTGGCAAGGTATGTGTTTTTATTGCTGTTCCTGCAAATACCGCTTATCAATCCAAGGCGCGTAGGTGATGATTAAATCCATCACTGCGCGCCTTTCTTTTGGCCCTCCGCGCAAGACAACTTTTGCGCGTAATTTCGTTTTGGGTTATGCGCAGCCGACACAGGGACACCAACTAACTATTGGAGGGACAACGATGAGAAAACTCAGAACGGTTATTAGTGTGGCTTTGACAATTGCTTTGCTTGCCGCAATGCTGCCGGTGGGTACGGTTGCCGCGCTCGAAGCGAACGGCCTTGAAATCGGCGGACAGGGAATTATCCAGCAGCTCGGAGAGACGATTGCGGGAACGGCGAGTTATGGAACGGGCGGAAAGTTTCTTGCGCCTATCGATCCGCCAGCCGAGGGATCAATTCCAATTTCTAACCGGGCGGAGTTGGAAGCCATTAAGGATGATTTGGATGGGAATTATCATTTGACGGCGGATATTGACCTGTC
>JAITSR010000191.1 GCA_031287655.1 Clostridiales bacterium | reverse complement strand
CCAAGCTCGGTTTTCTCCACAAGGCTTCTGGCGGCCGTCCACTCGCCCCTGCCGTCGTAATAGACAATCGGCAGGACGGGCGGATACATAAAGTCTTTTGCGGCGCTCGCGTGTGCCTTTGCCCGGTTCGCCTCTTTTTCATAGTCGTCCAACACAAGCATGATGTATTGCAGCATCTTAAAGCACATGCGGTAATTGACCTCGGACTCATGCTCGACGATGGCGATCACAAACAGCGGCGAATGTCCATTGATATTGACACGCTTCACCGTATCGGAATCCCGGCCTTCTTCAAAGAGCGGAATAAAGCGCTCGGATATGTCCTCGACATCCGACGGGCATACATTCTTTAAGAGGTCGACATTGATAAAGTCCCGCAGGAACTCGACGAATAGCTCCGGCTCGTCAAATACTCGCTTAAATGAGTTATCCCTTGCGTTATGAATCATGGACGGCGCCCTCCCGCTGACACATTGTTCATGGATTTATTATACAGCGCCTATGCGCTTTTTACCATACGTCGGCGTCACAAACCATGCCGATATTTGGCGATGTGACTGCTTTGAAGTAGGCCTGTGCCGGAACGCTGTTCGGGAACAAGCTGGCCGATACCAGAATGTTCGTATCAAGTAAGCACTTCATTCGCTTTCTTCGGCTCTCATTTCCATTATCATGTCTACGACGTCATCGTCCGAATAAAGCCCAGCTTTCTCCGCTTCACCCTCCATTTCCTTTTGGAGCATCTTCATAGCATACACGGCTGAATTCATCAGAACGACACGATCTCCTTCGCAGATAAGTGTGACCCTGTCACCAGTACCAACGCGAAGTAATGAGCGGATATCTTTGGGCAATGTGATTTGCCCTTTTGCCATAACCTTGGCGTTGTCGACATAATAATTGTTTACGTTTGGAATCATAATTACCTCCTGCTTGGAAAGTCAGAATAAGTATAACTTTCCCTACTTATATAGCATACTCTATTTGACAAATATATGCAAGCGCTTTTTTGCGTGATTCTTGCACACGCTGACGCGCCAAAGCGCCCGAGTGCTTTCAGCGGTTCCCCTGTATTGCGTCACACTCCGAGATAAATGCTCAATCAACGCGCCGTTGTCGCACGGCTCAGATATTTGACAGCTTACAGCTTACGGCGCGGAAGACATCAAAGATTTTGGCATATGGTAAAAATTACCACAAATGATTCTCTTGACAGCGGCTTTGTTCCTTGGTAAAATACCTTTGTCTTTTCGTCGGCGTCGAGAAAATGCGGTCTCCCGTTTCCGGGAGCGGCTGCGGCGCGGCGGCAGGCAAAGGATTTGCGCCATTAGCTCAGTTGGTAGAGCAATTGACTCTTAATCAATGGGTCCCGGGTTCGAGTCCCTGATGGCGCACGCATGAGACCCGCTAAGTACAAGGCTTAGCGGGTTTTTTGTCAAGAATATTGGATTTCGTAAATCGTGAACCCAAAGAAGGCGCCGCGTGTATATCAAACGAAAAATTGAAGATGTGATTTTGAGTATCAGTGAAACCTTTCCCGTTCTGATGGTCACGGGACCGCGGCAATCGGGGAAAACCACTTTGCTCAATCAACTGAGCGAGGCCGGGCGGAAGTATGTAACGCTCGACGACCCGGACGACAGATTGTTCGCGAAGCGGGAGCCGACCGCCTTTTTGGAGCGATACAGCCCACCGGTGCTGATCGACGAAATCCAATACGCGCCCGAGCTTTTGCCATACATAAAAATATACGGGGGCGATGGCGGGCGCTTTTTTTGAGACGTTCGTGGTTTCTGAAATCTATAAGAGTTTTATAAACGTCGGGAAAATTCCGCCGCTGTTCTATTACCGCGACGGCGGCGCGAGGGAGAACGATCTGATCATTGGGCAAAATGGAACGCTGTATCCGATTGAGATCAAAAAAAGCGGCAGCCCGACCGGCGCGGCAAAACATTTTTCGGTACTGAATCCGGTCGCGGAGGAACGCAATTTTGACGAGACGGAAAGGCATATGAAAATGGAAATCGGAATGGGGAGCGTCATATGCCTTGCGAACAACCTCCGTCCGATTGACGAAAAAAACTGGACCGTCCCGCTGTGGCTGATCTGAGGTGGGCTATACAAACAATAAAATGGAGCTATGAACGGAGGGTATTATGCGGTATCGAGCGTTGGGAAAGAGCGGGATTAAGGTCAGTGAGATCGGGCTGGGCTGCGAGCACTTGGAGGGGCGGCCGGAAAAGGACGTATACGCCGTCGTTGAGCGCGCGCGGCACTATGGCGTGAATATTTTCGACGTATTTATGTCGGAGCCGAACGTCCGGACGTATTTGGGCGGCGCGTTTGCCGGGTATCGGAAGGAAATCACAATCCAAGGACACATCGGCGCCTTGTGGCAGAACGGCCAGTATGCCCGCGGGCGGGACCTCGACGCCTGCAAGCGGCATTTTGAGGATTTGCTGACGCGCCTTCGCACGGATTACATCGACGTCGGCATGATTCACTTCATCGACAGTGTGACGGAGTGGGACGAGGTCGTATCCTCGCCGGTGATGGAATACGCGCGGCGGCTGAAGGCCGAGGGAGTAATCCGGACGATCGGGCTGAGCTCGCATGTGCCGGTCACGGCGCTGCGCGCCGTTGAGTCCGGCGCGATCGACGTTTTGATGTTCAGCCTGAACCCCGCCTTCGACGTGCTGCCGGAGTCGACCGAGCTTGAACAACTCAGAGAGCCCGAGAGTTATAAGGACGGCGGCATTACCGGACAGGACCAAACGCGCCGGGCGCTGTACGCGGCCTGCGAGGCGGCGGGTGTGGGCGTCACGGTGATGAAGGCGCTGGCGTCCGGCCTGCTGCTGAACGCCAAGTCGTCGCCCTTCGGACTCGCCCTGACCGCGGAGCAGTGCGTACACTACGCCCTCTCCCGTCCGGCCGTGGCCAGCGTGCTGCCCGGCTGCCGCACGCCCGCGGAGGTGGATCAGGTGATGCGGTACGAGACGGCGGACGA
>JAITSR010000169.1 GCA_031287655.1 Clostridiales bacterium | reverse complement strand
CGGTATTTGAAGCGTTTTTCTTGGCTCTGTCAGGCGAACACGGCGCCGTCGATATTCGTAAAAATATTCTGACGCAGTTCCGACGCGCCGACCGCCGTGATCACGGTCCGGGATTTTGTGTTCGCGACGAGCGCGAGGCCGTCGAGCATCACGAGTGTATCCCGCACGCCTTTTTGCTCGGCCTGTTCGAGCGCGTCCGAAATCTTCCGCCGCTGCGCGTCCGACAGGCTGATATTCCTTGATAGCAGGCGCGCCTCCGCGTGCTTGGAAATTTTGAGCGCACCGCCTTGCGGACTCTGCGTACTTTGCCCCGACGTCAACGCCGCCGTGGAAGCCGATGCCCGTTCGAGCAATTTTGCAAAGCTCGGCGCGGTCGTTTGCCGCGGTTTTGGCGTGTCTGGGACCTGCGCCGCGCGCCGCGCGTTATGCGCGCTTTGCGCCCTTAGACTTTGCAGATTCAGCGTCACATTTTGATCCGCCATCGCTCAGCCCTCCGCCGAATTTTCGGCGTTCGTCGGCAGACCGTCCGCGCCCGTCGGCGCTTCGGCGTCGACAGCCGCAATCTCAGCCTCAGCCGGAGCTGTGGCCGGGGCCGCCGCTTCTTCCGCAGCCGGGGCCGCTGTTTGCGCCGCGTCCGTAATCGAACCGTTCTCCGCCGCCGCGCCGTCGTCCGCAGCCGGTGTTTGCGACGCCGCCGGATTCCCGGCGTCCGCGGCCGAAACTTCGACACTCGCCGGATTTGCGGCGTTTGCCGGAACTTCGGCAACCGTCTGACTCTGCGCCGACTCCTGAGCCTTCCTGATCGTCGCGACACTCGTCACCGGGACCGCGACGTCGTCGAGCACCGCCCGCACCGCTCCTGTCGCCGCGTCGACTTCAAAACTCCTGAGCGTCGCGCCGATCGGGACCCTTTTCCCCGTCGCATCCGTGATAAACACCTCAATGTGCCGGTCCTCGGTTTTTTCCGACGCGGCGGCGCTTTCAAGGTACTCGCGCAGCTTCGCCCGGTCCTCGACCAGCGTGCCGTTGCTGTTTTTTCCGGCAAGCGTGACGCTCACGCCGGAGAGCAGCGCGTAATCCTCATACTGCCCTTTCGCGAGTGAAACAACCTCGCCGCTGACGCCGACGACCTCGCCGGTCGAAAGGTCGTAGACCGCGCCTTTCACATCATACCCGATCAGCCCGGTGTAAGCCGCGAGACTTGAGTTCAGCGGATTGAAGCCGTCCGCGACGTTGTACACGTTCTCGAGCGGAATCTGCTTACCCGCCACGACGACATATGTCTTGGAGCCGCTCATAACCACGCTCTCGACATGCCCCTCGACCTCTTGATTTACGCCTGTCGCCTCGTCCTTCATCGTCGCGTTCACATACTTGCCGATCATCGTGAAGCCCTTCACGGAATTTTGGCTCGCGCTCATATTCTGCATTTGCTCCAGTGAGGAGAACTGCGCCATCTGCGCGATAAATTCCTTGTCCTCGACCGGATTCAGCGGGTCCTGATAGCGGAGCTGCAAAATCAGAAGATTCAAAAATTCCTCTTTGCCAAGCTCCCCCGTGTTCCGCGCGCTCGCCTCCGCCTTGCCCTTGTCGATAATCTGCTGGACGAACGTGTTGTTATCAACTCCTGTTACGGCCATATCCTCACTCCTTTTCAACCAGTCAGAGGTAACCTGTTCACCATTTACACTCTTTTACCTTATTTCGTAAGCGGCCTATGCCGTGTACTGGACGCTGCTCTCCGTGTCGTAATACCGGCTGCGGAGAAACGCGCGCCGGTCTGCGTCCAACGCCGCCGCGCCGCCCACGCCGCCGGGGTTCACCCCCGCCGCGCCGCGCCGCGCCGCGGTCTGCCGCCGCGTGCCGGACTCGCGCGCCGAAGCGCTTTCCTGCCGCACTTCGACCATACAGCTCTGCACGTCCAAGCCCTGCTTTGCGAGCGTCTCTTTGAGCTCGGCGAGGCTGGCTTCGAGCGATTGCCGCGCCTGCTCATTTTCGACGACAAAGCGCGCGCTGACCGCTCCCTGCTCGGTCGCGACCTGCATTGTGACCTTGCCGAGGCTCTCAGGCTTTAGCTGCATCACAAGCTCCGACTTTTCACCGTTCAGCACGAGTCGCGCCTCCCGCGAGAGTTCGCCAAAAAACTCCGGCCGCAGCAGCCGCGCCGCCGCGCCCGCGCCTTCCGCGGACGATCCGCCTGCGGCCGCCTGCCTCTGTGCCGCGCCTTGCCGCGCCGCCGACAGCTGCCCCGAAAACGCCGTATTCAGCGGTTCGGTCAAGGTCTGCGGCCCCTGCGCAGCTTTCGCGCCGTCCGCCGGACCCGCCGCCTGTGTAAGCCCCGTCCCGCCGTCCGCGGACGCGCCTTGCCGGTTCTGCTGTCCCGGTTGGCCTTGCTGCCCCGGCTGGCCCTGCGCCGCCGCTCCCTGCGCCGTCGCCGCCACCGCGGCCTCTCCGGTCTGCCCCGCGCCGCCGCTCCCCGCACCCTGTGCCGTCGCGCCGCGCGCCGCCTCCGCAGCCGCTTCCCGCGCCGATACCGCGCCTTGGTCCTGCGCCGCGGCCGCGAGGTCCAAAGCGGGGACCGCGCCGCCCGTTGACTGAGCGTCCGCTTCCGCTTCCTGATCCGCCGCCGACCCTTCGCCTTCGGCCCCGGCTTGCGCCTTTGTCTGCGCCTGCGTCTGTTGGGCCGCCGCGTTCAGCGCCGCGTAAATCCTGTCGATCGAAGCGCCGTAATCCGTGACATGGAGCATCGTCGGCGTTTTTGCGCCCGTGATCTCGTCGATCAGCCGCGCGAGCTCTAAAGTCTCCGCCTTGCCTTCCGCCGCCGCCGACCCCTCGCTTGCTTCGTCCGACACCGCGCCATCAAACGCTTCCGCCGCAAAAAGCTGCGCGCCCGCCGCTTCCGTCTCAGCTGCCGTGAGCCCCCGCGCGCCTTCCGCGGCCATGCCCGCGCTTTCCAGCATTTGTGAGAGCAGCCCGACGTCGCCATGCCCCTTAAAGTAGGCTGAGAGCGCGGCTTCGAGTTCTTGATTGCCGCCGCCGGGCGGGCTTTCGACCGCCGCGTTTTGTTGTGCCGCATCCTGCTCCGGCTGACGCTCCGTGTAAGGCGCGTCGGCCTTCGGTGATTCGTTCGGGTTCACGGTCGTGTCCGCGGCGCCGTTCGCGCCCACAGGCGCGTTTGTCTCCGCGGGCAAACCCGCGTCCGCGCCGCCGCCGTCCCGCTTAACAGAGGCCGCGCGCGCCGCCTGTCCGGCCCCGCCGGACGCTTTGGCCGCCGCCTTTTTTGGCGCCGCCGCGAACCGCTCAGGCTGTTCCGACGCGTCCGTACCGCCGTTCCTGCCGCTCGCCGCGTCCGCGGCTTCCGCCCAGTTCGACCGGGTTTCAGCCGCATTTTTGCCGGACGCTCCGGTTCGCGCCGATGCGCTGCCGGAACCGTAACGCGCGAGGTCCGCCGAAACGTCCCGGGAGCGGTTCGCGGCAAGCGCGTTCCCGCGCTCCGCAAAAGCGCCGAGCAGGAGCGCGCGAAAATCCGTGTTCCCCGTCTCCGCCGCGCGCCCGACGTCTCCGCCGTTTTGGTCTTCCTCCGCCGCCGCGCCCGATTGCGCGCCCGTCGCCGCCCGCGCCATATTCATAACCGCGAACAACTCGGAAAAGGCGCCGCCCGTGTTTGTGTTTCCATATAAATCAACCATCTGTTCACCTCCTTTTCGTGTTCATATCTGTGCGTCCCGAAAAAAAGCTGATCCACACATAGTGTGTATCGGCATTGCGCTCCAATAAGTTTATGCAAGTTATTTCGGTTCTTCTGCTTTGAACAGTTCACAAAGCTATGGTATACTCGTATCATACGACTTGAGCGCTTTGCGCCAACGGAAAGAAGGTGTTGTTCATGTATCAGAAGCTGCCCGTGGGGGTTGATATTTTCGCCAAACTGCGAGAGATGGACTTTTACTACATCGACAAGACTGCTTTCATTCGTGATTTGCTGTATCATCGAGGTGAAGTAAACCTGTTCACGCGACCTCGCCGGTTTGGCAAAACGCTGAACATGACAATGCTGCAGGCCTTCTTCGAAATTGGCTCGGATCGCCGGGACATCTTTGCGGGGCTGGACATTTTAAAGGAGCAGGCTCTCTGCGAGCGGCACATGAACCGCTATCCTGTGATCTTCCTCACGCTGAAAAGCGTGGAGGGCGCAAACTTCGCGGACGCGCTGTACAGGGTGGGCTCTCAAGTGTCGCAAGAGTGCAAAAGGCTGGCTTTTTTAGCGAAAAGCCAATCAGTTGAACAGGATGATCTGCAAGCCTTCTCGGCGTTAAAAGCACATGCAGCGACGCAGCAGCAGCTGGCGGACAGTTTGAAAACTCTCGCGCGCATGCTTGAGGCTCATTATGGCCAGAAAGCGGTTTTGCTCGTCGATGAGTACGATGTGCCATTGGACAAAGCCTTCCACAAGGGATATTACGATGAAATGATCTCCTTCATGCGCATTTTCTTGGGCGAAGCGTTAAAGACCAACCCCTCTCTGGAATTTGCGGTGGTGACGGGCTGCCTTCGTATTTCCAAGGAAAGCATATTCACAGGTGTGAACAACCTAAAAATCGATACCATCACGGACGACCGCTACGACGAGTATTTTGGATTCACGGACGCGGACGTCAAAAAGATGCTGGCGGATTACAAGGTTACTTCCGCATCCGCATATGAAGAATTGCGCGCATGGTACGACGGTTATCGCTTTGGCGCCACTGACGTGTACTGCCCGTGGGACATCGTGAACCATGTGGACAAGCTGCTGGAGAATCCGAACGCGGAGCCGGAAGCGTATTGGAACAACACCAGCTCCAACGATATGGTGAAGAGGTTCATCGACAAAGCCGACGCGACGACGCTGAGCGAGATAGAGCGGCTCGTCGCGGGCGACTATGTGGAAAAGCCGGTTAGAGCCAATCTGACCTATGCCGAGGTGGACGAAAGCATTGACAACCTGTGGAGCGTGTTGTTCCTTACGGGCTATTTGACGCGGCAGCGCACGGCGGAAAAACTGACGCGCGGCGTATTGCGCTTGGTGATTCCCAATGAGGAGATCAAAGAAATTTTCATTGAAAAAATTCAAAAATGGTTCTCCGAGCGAATCAAAAACAGCGGCCACAGCGAGTTGGAAGCGCTGCGCGTTGCTTTCCAAGAAGGAAACTGCGAGCAAATCGAAGCGAGCTTGAACGCCCAGCTGCGTTCGACCATCAGCTACTTCGACGCATACGAGGGCTACTACCACGGCTTCCTTGCGGGATTGCTGAAAGGCTGCGGCGCTTTGTGGAGCGTCGGTTCCAACCGTGAAACCGGGAACGGAAGAAGCGACATTCTCATAATACCGAACGACTTCCGCGAGGGCATTATAATCGAAATCAAGCACGCCGACAGCTTTGGCGACATCTCGGCGAAGTGCGAAGCGGCGCTGCGGCAAATAGAGGAAAAGAACTATGCGGATGGTCTTATGGAAAGAGGGATCTTCCGGGCCAGACTATACGGCATAGCGTTTTGGAAAAAGAACTGCGGCGTGGTCACAAAGAGCGCCAATGTCGTTTAAGAGCTCTGTCGGCGCCC
>JAITSR010000142.1 GCA_031287655.1 Clostridiales bacterium | reverse complement strand
GTCGAGGTCGGCGAGCACAACTATGGCAAACTCCCGAGCGGCGCGGACGACATGCGCTTCTATATCTACATCGGCGGGACGCAGTTTTTACAGCATTTTGACGCGAAGTCGAGTGTCGTAAACGAGCTCCAATGCGTATCGCGCAAGGAGAAGGTCAACGAAGAGGACGTCAACGGTCTGTTTGACATCATGTGGGCAAAGCCCGCGGGCAAACACGAGCCGGTCGTCGTGACGGGCGGTGAGCTCCGGGGCCTGCTCGACGTGCGTGACGGCAACTCCGGCTATGTGCAGACCGCGCGTTTCAACCTCCTGACCGCGCCGCCGTCGGGGATCGACATGCGGATCGACCTCTCCGCGGGCGGCCCCGTGACGCTCTCGCTCACATTCAACGAGTTCGTGCGCGACGTCGGGTCGATCTCCGCGGACGGGCTCGCATCCTACCTTGAGACGCAGATCAATCAGGCGCTTCACGATCAGGCGGGCATTGAGATCACGCCGGACAACCGGGCGCGTGTGACGACGACCGCGGGCGGCGCGCTTTTGATCGACCTTGGCGGCGTGACGATGAGCGCGCTGTCCCCGCCGACGCCCGTGACGGCTGTGATCGAGCGTTTTATCTTTACCGCGCCCGCGGAGACGAAGCAGGCGCTGAACCTGACGGAAATCGCCTCGGGTGGTACGGGCCAGACGCTCGTGAGCGGCTCGGACATCGTGCGCGCGCGGGAGACGGAGGGCTACAAGGGCATCCCGTATTATCTGCGCAAGCTGAACGAATACGTCCGGACATACGCGATGGCTTTCAACGAAGGCTTTATCGACGGCGACACGGACAAAAAAATTACGCCGGACGAGGTCCTGACGGGCCACGCACAAGGCTACAACATCAATCAGGAGCCCGGGGAGCCGCCCGCGGGCGTCCGATTTTTTACGATGGCCGACAGCCACGGGAGCGCGCTCGGAACCGGGGACTTTTTGATGATGGGGGATTTGCGGATGCCGTCGCTGTACGGTCTTGATCCGGACGATCCAACGTATGCCGATAACATCAACGCGATCTACAACGCGTATCAGAAGGTGACGGCGAAGAATTTTTCCGTGTCGTCCGACGTGCTGAACGACGTGTCGCTGATCGCGACCTCGGCAAAGGCGGGCGACGTTGAGGACAACACGAACCTGCTCGCCGTGATCAGCCAAAGATTTAACCGGCACATGTTTTCGGAGGGCTCGGCGGAGGATTTTATGCAGGCGCTGACGACCGACGCCGCCGTAGACACGAGTCAGGCGGAGTTTCTGCTCGACAGTCAGGACAAGTTCATCGGGCTTTTGGAGACGCGGCGCATGTCGATCTCGGGCGTCTCGGAGAGCGAGGAGTTCGCGGAGATGGTCAAGCAGCAGCATGCGTACAACGCCTCGGCGATGATGATCAACACATTCAACGAAATCTACAATACGCTGATCAACGGCCTCGGCCTCTACTAAGGAGACAATTCATTATGCGCATTACAAACAACATGCTCGTGAACAACATGATCGGCTATATGTCGATGAACCTTGCGACGATGTCGAAATATCAGACGCAGGCGTCGACCGGGAGGCTGATTCAGAAGGCGTCCGACGACCCGGTCGTCGCGGCGCGGTCGCTGAAGCTGAACACCGACATGTCGGTGCTCTCACAGTATCAAAAGAACGCGAGCAGCGCGCTCGCGTGGATGACGACGACCGAGACCGCGGTCCAGTCGATCAGCACGCAGATCATGGAGGTCCGGAAGCTGGTCGTGCAGGCGAGCAACAGCCCGCTCGCAGAAGAGGACAGGCAGGCGATCGCAAGTCAAATCAAGCAGATGCGCGACGAGATTATCAGCCTTGCGAACAGCACATACTCGGGGCGCTATATCTTCTCGGGCTACAAATCCGACACGCCGCTGCTCGACGAAAACGGCTTTTTCAACACGGTCGTCTCACAGCTTGAAAAGATCAACTACGAGGTCGGCGTCACAAACAAGCTGCAAGTCAACGTGACCGGAGACTCGATGTTCAACTTGGGGACGGCGGTCGGCTATCTGCCGGCCCGCTCCGCGCTCGTGCAGGACATCGACGACGTGCTCGCGATGCTCGACGCGAAGGCGACCGTGACGAGCTCCGCGCCGCTGAACCTGACCGGCCCCGGCGTGTTCGACATGACGAATATCGGCGTCGACGTCACGCTGTCCTCCGGGACGAAAACGATCAACTTCAACGATGCGAACGTACCCTATGTGAACCGTATGACGAGCGACCAGATTATAGACTTTATCAATAAAAAACTCGGCCTCGACGGGACCGCGAGCTTGGACAAAAACGGCGATCTGATCATCAGAAGCCTTGTCGGCGGCGGCGTTTCTGTCGCGGACGCGGCGGGCGCGGCGGCGGGTTCCGTGGCGGCGCTGCTCGGCGGCGCGCCGGTCGCGGGCGCGGTGAGCCTCACGGGCAGCAAGAGCCTGACGCAGCCGGTGGTCGACGTCTCGGCGTTCAACGCGTTTTCGATCGTCGTCGACCGCTCGTCCGACCCGATCTCGATCGACCTCTCCGCCGCCCCGGCCTCGACGATCGCGGATCGCACGAACGCGCGCCTCGACGAGATCGCCGCGGAGATCAACCGTCAGATCGCGGTCGAGATGGCGAACACGGCGACGGACACAAAATGGGCGAAGTGTACGGTCGAGGACGGGCGGCTCTGCCTCACGTCGGAGAGCTTTGGCACGCAGAGCTTTATCGAGCTCTCGGGCGGGCAGGAGGTGTTCGACCTGTTCGGCGTGACGCCCTCGGTAAAGCAGGGGAATCTGGAGCTGCAAGGGCGGCTCACGGGCTCGCGCGACTTCCGGGAGCCGGTCGTCGACGTCACGCAGTTCCGCAGCCCGCCGCCGCCCGCGACGGGCGGATCCGCGCCGACGATCCGCGTTTTGATCAACGGTACACACAACGCGGTGATCCGGCTCGACGACGGAGATGCTTCGATCGATCCGCACAACATGACGCTCCGGCAGATCATGAAGAAGATCGACGACCAGCTCGGAGGCCACGGCACATGCGACATTGACGACGGCAAGCTCGTGCTCCGCGCGTCGCAGGGCGGCCCCTCGAGCGCGATTGAGCTCGCGAGTATCGACGAGGGCTTTTACAACTATCTGTTCGGCACGGACCCGACGATTCAAAACGGCGCGAACGAGCCGACGCACGGCTTCTATCGGAGCGGCGTCGCGTTCCGGCTCACGGACACGATTACGCTGCCCGCGGGCTTTGATATGAAGGTCACGGTCAACGGCACGACAAGCGCGCCGCTGAACCTTACGATCAGCGGTTTTCCGGCCGGAGCGACGATCACGCAGATCGCGGACTACATCAACCAACAGATGCTCGCGGACCCGGCGATGGCGCAGGCGGTCCTGCCGGAGGACTCAAATCAGTTCAGCTTTGCCGTGCTCGTCGATAAATCGGGGAAACAGGTCTACCCGCCGCTGAACGGGGACCCGGCGCCGACGACGGGCGAGGAACTGTATCTGAAAATCCAGTCGCACACTTGGGGGACGGGCTCGAGTATCAAACTCGACGCGGCGGCGACGCCGCCCTCGGCCGCGTTCAACCAAGGGATGGCCGACCTGTTCGGCAAGGGGACGATCAACGCGCCGGTCGTGATGGGCGGCGTCGACGGACTCGAGGCGGAAATCTGCCGCTGGCTCGACGTCGCGGACGCGCAGCTCGCGAACCTCAACCGCATTTGGACGGACTTGGGCGCGCGCATGAACCGCGGCGAACTGACAAAGGACCGGCTCGAGCTGGACGGCGCCGTCGCCGAGACGCTGCTCGCGGAGAATGAGAGCGTCGACGAGGCGAAGGCGCTCACGCTGCTGCAGATCGCGGAGACCGTGTATAACGCCTCGCTGTCGGTCGGGGCGAGAGTGATTCAGCCAACCCTCATGGACTTCCTCAACTAAAACCGCTCCCAAATCGCGCGGAGCGGCGTCAGGGGCGTCGCGGAAATTCGTTGCGTATCCTCATACGCGGCCTCATTTCCGCAACACCCCTTCCTTGCTCCGCATCAATTTTGAAGCGGTTTTTTTGAGTTCTGCTTTTGCGCGCCTCATGCGCTCCTGTTTTGAAGCGGTTTTTTTGAGTTCTGCTCTGACCTGTTACCGCGAGTCGCTCGTGTCGCGCACAGTGTGATTGTTGGTCTGACTGTGGCCTATGCCCCGGCTTTGTACATTTCAACGTATTTTTCGTAGGCGCTCTCGGCGGTGACATCGCCCGCGGCGTCCGCGAGCATATCTACAAACTCGCTAGGCAGCTTTGTCTGTTTAGCAATACCCTCCCTGTCAAAGCCAATCTCCAAGCCTCTTAACGCGTCCTCAATATTGCCGAGTATCGCGCCCTCTGTTCGACTTTCTATTCTGACTTTTTCTAATACTGACACTGGCGGCACCTCCTCAATGTATTGATTTTTTTTGAAGTAATCATCCAAATGATCTCTCACATCTTTATCTCTGCGTATCACTTTCAA
>JAITSR010000133.1 GCA_031287655.1 Clostridiales bacterium | reverse complement strand
CTTGTGAAAGAAGTTTTCGGATTCTCATTCGCACCGTGGTACGCGCTGGGACTGTGGGACGAACGCTATGTGAGTTACTCTATTTCAGAGGGCGGCAGAATGTTGTCCAATGTCTGCATCTTCAAAGCCGATTTACTCATCGAGGGTCAAAAAATCCGCGCGCACAGCTTCGGCGCGGTCGCGACGCGCGCGGACTGCCGGGGCCGCGGCTATGCCCGCCGGATTATCGAGCGCATTTTCGCCGAGTACCCCGACACACCCGCATATCTCAGCGCGAATCCAAGCGTTCTGGATTTTTATCCGCGGTTTGGATTTGCGCGCGTCGCCGAAAGCAGAGTCCTGCTCAAAACGGAGATCGACAACGCGCAATCCGGCGCGGTCCCGTTAAACATCGACGACGACCGGCTCGCCCGCGCGCTGAAAAGGCGCGCCGCGTATTCAAACCTGCTGGACGCGGCCAACACCGATTCCGTGCAAATGTTCCATCTGCTTATGGACTACCCTGACGACATATACCTGTTACCGAAGGCAGGAGTCGTCGCCGTCGCGGCTCAGGAGGGCGAAACGCTGTTCCTCGCCGACGTAATCGCGGAATCGCCCGTCACATTTCATGCGCTGCGCGCCGAATTGCCGTTTACCGGCGTTACGCGCGTGGAATTTGGCTTTTCTCCGGATTGGTTGGACGTGGACGGGCCGTGGAGCGCAAAAACCGGCGACGACGACCCGCTCTTTGTAAAGGGATTGAGACTGCCCGCCAATTTCAAATTCCCGGCGACGTCTCTGACATAGATTTCGGTTTCGGTTCGCCGATATAAGGAGGGTCTCCCTTTGAATATAAATTTGAACATAAAAATGGTCGTCGCCGACCTTGACAGAACTTTGCTCCGAACCGACAAAACCATCTCCGGCTATACGGCGGAGGTATTGAGCCTGTGCCGTGAGCGCGGGATTAAAGTGGTGTTCGCGACCTCGCGCAATTTTGGGGCGGTCGTTGGATTTATTGATGAAAAAGTGCGGCCAGACGCGCTCGCCCTGACGAACGGCGCGCTTCTATACGCTGACAATCAGTATGTGCGCAAAGTTTTTATGCCCGACGATGTGCGGGATAAGATGATAAACAATTTGATTGCGCGCGGCGTTACGAAAATAGGCGCCAGATCCGAAACCACAAAATACACAAACCGGCGCATATTGCAGGATGATAACAAGAGTTGGGATTTTAAGGATAAAATACCGGAACCCGTTCTTAGAATCTCAGTCCATCATGACAGGGCGGACGACGTGTTCGCCGCCGCCGCCGGATTGGATGAACTCACCGTTTATACGGTTGACGGCGAGGATGTGATCGACATTGATTCGACGGCGGGGGGCAAGTGGAACGCCGTCAAGTTTTTGTCGGAATACTACGCGATTCCTGTTTCTATGATCGCAGCGTTCGGCGACGACTTCAACGACATCGAGATGCTGCGAAACTGCGGTGTCGGCGTCGCCGTGGCAAACGCGCTGGACGAGGCAAAGGCCGCCGCGGACTATATCTGCGACACCAACAATAAAGACGGCCCCGCCCGCTGGATCGCGGAACACTGCATCGTTCCGCGGACAAAAAGCGCAAGCGATAATAGGTAAATTTTGGGATATTAGTCTTGCAATCGCGGCTCCGACGTCATATAATACAAGGAAGCAACTCATACTAGATTGTAACTATGAAATGGAGTATTCGGCGTGGTTCGAGAAATAGACGGCACCCTCAACATGAAATCCCGGCAGGCGGCGAACGGTGTTTCGGCGTTTGACCGGTCTCGCAGCGCCGAACAGGGGCTTACTTTCGTGAGCGCGGAGCGGTACTTTGCGGAACAGGGTCTGCCTTTCTCCGACGCTGAAAAGGCCGCGCTGCTTCTTGTTGACGCGGACGGCGCTTATACAAACGCCGCGCTGCTCCTGTCGGATCAGAGCAAATTCGGCGTCCAGTGTACGGTATGCGAGGGCAGGGCAGCGGCCCGAAGCGGCGCGCGCATGGTGTTTTCCGGTTCTTTGCTGCAGCAGTTTCATGAGGCGTTTGAATTTATCAACACGAACTGCGCACTGTTTGACAGACGCAGACTGGCCAAGGGCAACCTCGGCTATTTTCCCGACGCGCTGCGCGAGCTCCTGCTGAACGCGATCGTCCACCGCGACTACGAAGAAGCGGGTAGCACGCTTGTCAGCATCTATGACGGGTACGTCGAGTTTGTGTCCCCCGGCGGCCTCGTCAAGGGCGTTTCGATGAAGGACGTCACGAGCGGCGGCGCGGCGCATATTCGGAACGCGGTCGTCGCGAACGTTTTTGCGCGGGTGCAATTGATCGGGAACACCGGCGTGGGCATCCGCAGGATTATGGAAAATTACGCGGGCTGCCTGAAGGAACCCGTGTTCCATCAAGCCCCGGCTTCGTTTTCCGCAATGCTGCCAAAGATGATCGGCGGAGCCATGCCGATGCGCGGTCACGGCTCGCTGAAAGAAGAACTCGTACTAAAGGCGATCGCCTCAAAGGGCTCGATCACGCGCGTCGAGGTGGAGGCCATGCTAAAGAGCTCCCGGAACACGGCGATCACACTGCTCGACGGGCTGATGGACGAGGGCAAGATCGTTAAAATCGGCACGGCCCGCACGGTTCGCTATATCCTGCCGCAGTAATCCGCTATTTGACTTAATTATGATTCGATATTGAACCGTTTATGTTTCATGTGAAACAATAATTATCAACTTTTACGATCATACATACGGCTTTAAGGATTTTATGGCAATGGTCAGCAAAACGCCGTGGGTGGTCAAAATGACATTCGATGGCTGTAACTGTGTGGACATTGAGAAAATTGATATCATAGGATAATT
>JAITSR010000131.1 GCA_031287655.1 Clostridiales bacterium | reverse complement strand
CGGCATGTCACGAGCATTTATACGAGCCCCGGTTTTTGCGACGAGGTGATCCATGTGTTTTTGGCGACCGACTTGGAAGACGGCGAGGCCGTGCCGGACGAGGACGAGTTTGTCAAGGTTGTGATGCTCCCGCTTGAGGAACTCGTGAACCTTGTGATGGCGGGGGAGATTCGGGACGCCAAGACCGTCGCCGGGGCGCTGATCGCGGACAGGGAGCGGCGCGGGGATGCGGCGGACGCAGAAGGCGCGACGGACTCTTCTGATACGCCGGACGTGCCGGACGAAGAGGGCGCGACGTCTTGATTCATACCTTCCCGCGCGCCGCGGCCCGTTCCGCCGTTTCGGACGGCGGCGCGGTTATCCGGCGTCCCGCGCGGTTGGTCTCGCGTCTCTCTGCCGCCGCCCGATCCCACGTCGGGCGTTCTTTGGTTGTCCGCATCCTTGCCGCCCTCCTGCTCGCCGCGTCGCTCGCGGCGCTCTTTGCGGCCGCGGACCGGGAGTGGGTCGTGCCGCGTTTTGATTCCAGCGGGCAGCGCGTCGCCCTGCGCCAATTCCCTTACCCCTACCACGCGATGGCCGCTCTCGTCAACGATTGCGACAACCTGACGCTAAGGGCCTTTGAGCGGTATCACCGTTTTTTGAACACGCGCGAGGAAACCGTCTATGGAACGGGCCTTGGGCTCGACGTCACGGATTCCTTTTTCCCGTATTCGGCGGCGGCCGACTCCGCCGCGCTGATGACGTATTACCTCGGCCTCGACCCCGAAACGCCGAAGGAGGCGCGGCGGATCAGGCGCTATTTTGAGTGCGGCTGGATCGACACGCTGCACACGTTCGGGGATTTTTCGACGCAGAACGAAAACACGGAATCCGGGCAAGCCCCAAGCGAAAGCACCCAATTCGGCTTTGATCTCGCCTCGGCGGCGCTGACCGGACTATGGCGCGACAGGCTTTTCCCGCTGGTCTGGACCGACCACGGCAACGAGGGCAACGTCCAAAATTTCGGCTCCTACCACCCCGCGACGTCCTCCCGCTATCAGCGCGGCGACGACAAATTTTCCGGCGCGTATTACCACACGGATTTGACGCTTGCGGGCGGCGGCGTAAAGTACATTTGGCACTCGCGGCACAGCGGGCGCTTCGGCGCGGATTTTCCGGCGTTTGCGGCGACGCTGCGCGACGGGCAAAAGGTCTGGGCGTTTGACCGGTTTACGGGCGAGCGCGGCGCAAACGGGGAGATCGAGTGGCTCTGGTATCCCGACTGGCTCGCGGACGAGCTCACGGAGGCGCGGCTCGCCTCGGTCGCCGAGAACCGGCAGTACGCGCTGTTCGCGCAGCACCTCGGTTTTTACGGGGAGGACTACAGGATTCCGGAGCAGGGCATTGAGGCGCTGCGGCGGCTTGCCGCGTGGCAGAACGAGAAGAACGAGATTTTGGTCGCCGGGACGGCGCGGCTGCTCGAATACGCGACAATGCGAAAATTTGTGCGCTACCGGGCGCGGGCGGGCGCCGACGGCGCGGCGGAGATCGACATTCTCGCGATCGACGACCCGCTGTTCCCGGAAGCCGCCCCCGACCTCG
Source organism: Clostridiales bacterium (assembly GCA_031287655.1). Taxonomy (GTDB): domain Bacteria; phylum Bacillota; class Clostridia; order WRLR01; family WRLR01; genus JAITSR01. Next base: position 3,337 of record JAITSR010000131.1, on the reverse strand, counting down.
CGCGCCTGCGCGGGCTGACCTTCTATTGCGACGACGCCGACCGCGCGCGGCTCCTTGTAAACGGCGAGCCGGTCGGCGAGAGCGAGATCAAACGCAACGCGGCGGACGAGACGGGCCGCCCGAGTCTGTCGATCAAGTGGTTCGAGCCGGACTACACCGACTTTTCGGCATTTGGCTGAGAGCCGCCCCACTCCATTTTTATTATTGGTCAGCGGTTAACGTGCAGGCGACGTTGCTCCGCAACGTCTGATCTGTTCCATTATAAAAATTTTTCGCGCCGCGGCACACTTTCTGGTTTGCCCTCTGCAAATTCGGGGAAATATACATATACGGTGTGACATATAGGAGGGGCGATAGATATGGCGGAGGGAAAAAGTAAGGATATTCTGTTGGAAAGCGGCACAAACGAACTGGAAATCATGGAGTTCACGATCGACGAAAAGTGCTTTGGAATCAACGTCGCGAAGATCAAGGAAATCTTGCAGTATACAAAGGTCAATCCGATGCCGAACTCCCACCCCTGTATTGAGGGGGTGTTCCGGCCGCGCGACACCGTGATCACGGTCGTCAATCTGCCAAAGTATATGGGTTTTGCGGAACCGCCGATGAGCGAGCGCGATATTTTGATCATTACGAATTTCAACAAGATCATTACCGCGTTCCATGTGCATACGATCGAGGGGATCCACCGGATTTCGTGGGAGGATATCGAAAAGCCCGATACGACGATCTACGGCGGCGAGGAAGGACTCGCGACCGGAATCGCGAAGGTCGACGGCAAGCTGATCACGATCATTGACTTTGAGAAAATCCTCGTCGACATCAGTCCGGCGAGTGGAATCCAAATGTCGGAAATCGAAAGGCTCGGCGATCGCCCGCGTAACATGTCGCCGCTGCTGATCGCGGAGGACTCCGCGCTGCTCAAGAAAATGATCATGGACTCTTTGACCACGGCGGGTTACACGAATGTCGTCGCGACGACGGACGGCAAGGAGGCGTGGGAGAAGCTCGAAGAACTGAAGGCCGACGACGGGCGGGAGCTCCACGAGCGGATTTCCTGTATCGTAACGGACATCGAAATGCCAAAGATGGACGGGCACCGGCTCACAAAGCTGATCAAAGAGGACCCTGTGCTAAAGGTGCTCCCAGTCGTCATTTTCTCGTCGCTGATTGATGAGGAAATGCGGCTCAAAGGCGAGCAGCTCGGCGCGAGCGCGCAGATTTCCAAACCGGAGATCGGTAAGCTCGTCGGGATTATCGACGGGCTTTTGGAGAAGCACTTTCCGTGATATGCCGCGCGTTTCGTGGCACGATCCGCGGCGATTTGCGGCACCTGCCTTCGCTCTCTCGCTCAAACGCGCTCCACCCTGTAGCGCCAATCCATGGCGTCTCAGCTTGCCGCGCACTGGAAGTCTGCTTTCGCTTTTTTGCTCCAACGTGCTCTGCGCTGTAACGCCGATCCATGGCGTCACGGCGTTTCATCAACCGGTACATGTTTATTTTGGGACAGCTTAGGAGTTGCATCAGATGAAAAAACTATTTGTGTCAACATTGATATTTCTGTCCGTGCTTGTCGTCTCGTGCGCGGCGCTGTTCGCCGCGAGCGCGGAGTTCAACAAGGACAACCTCAACCGCGGGATCATCGCGGTCAAATACAGCTCGTCGGACGCGACAAAAAAGGCGAAGGTCCTGATCCAGTTCGGCGAACAGAAGTATCAGTACAACATCAAGAGCGGCAGTTCTTTTGTGAATTTCCCGCTCCAATTGGGGAATGGTACCTATCAGATCGGCGTTTTTGAGCAGATAGACGGCACAAAGTACGCGCAGGTCGCGACGACGTCGGTGAACCTGTCGCTCGACGACAGCAGCAAGGTATTCCTCACGTCGATCCAGCTGATCAACTGGGGCGACAAGATGAATACGGTCACGCTCGCGAAGGAGCTGACAAAGAACAAAAGCGCGGTCGGCGACAAAGTTGAGGTCTGCTATCAGTACATGGTGCAGCAGTTCTCATATGACTTTGTGAAGATGAAAAACGTCGAGTACGACTATATCCCGGTGATCGACGACGTCTTAAAAAAGAAGCTCGGCATTTGCTACGACTATTCGGCGGTGTTCGCCTCGATGCTGCGCAGTCAGGGGATCAAGTGCAAGCTGATCATGGGCTATACGAAGAACGTGAAGGAATACCACGCGTGGAACGAAGTCAACCTGAACGACAAGTGGGTCGTCGTCGATACGACGTTCGATTCGCAGATGTACGCAAACAAGGTGCAGTATAAGTTTGAAAAGGCCGCGGCCGACTACAAGGAATCCTACGAATATTAGGCGCGAATACAATTCACAATCCGAAAGTGCAATTCACAATTCACAATCCGTGCTGTACAATTCACAGTCGCGATGATTCGCTCATGCAAATCTACGTCCCGGATTCTGTTGTGTTTCACATAAGTTTACTTTAAAAAGGAGCGGTGATAACAGGTCAGACCGCCTCCTACAGACCGCCCCCATACAATTGCGGGGGCGGTGGGCTTGTGCTACAATAGGGACACGCAGGCGAAAAAAGATCAGCCGCGATAAAACAAGGTGCGAGACAGGGACACATGGAGAACCGGCGCAGCGCGGGTCCGCCCGATCAAACAAAACAGCCCGGCCGCACGATAAACGGCGGTCCGGAACGAGCCGCCGGGCGGGTCAACTGCCCGAAGTGCGTAAATTTTTATGTCACATGGGACGCTTCGTTTCCGAGGGGCTGCAAGCTCTACGGCTTCAAAACGTCCTCGCTGCCCTACTACGCGGTCTTGGAGGCGACGGGCAAGCCCTGCGAAAATTATCGGGAAAAAACTGTGTGAATTGAAATTGGAGCAAAACGGCGTCAGTTCCGGCCCCGAACGGGCTTAGGCCTTTGGCGTCTTTTCACAAAAGCGGGCGCGCGGAAGTTTCACGGCCGCGTCGAACAAATCGCCGCTGATTCCGATCGTCAAGCTGCCGCCCATGCCCTCCAAGAGGTATTTTGCGATGTACAGCCCCAGACCGCTGCCCTCCGTGTTCCGGGAGCGCTCTCCCCGCACGAACCGCTCCGTCAGCATTTCGGGCGAGACCTCCAACGGCGCGGCGGAGACGTTCTTGATCGACAGCGATACCGTTCCGGCTCCGGAACCGTCTCCGATTCCCGGCCCCGCCCCGGTTCCGGTTCCGCCGTCCTGTTCGGTGATTTCGGCGTAGACGCGGGTCCCCGGCAAAGCGTATTTTGCCGCGTTGCCCAAGAGGTTTTCGAGGACGCGGGACAAGTGCTTGCCATCCGCCGCCACGGTGCTTTTTACTTCGGCTTGACGGC
>JAITSR010000046.1 GCA_031287655.1 Clostridiales bacterium | reverse complement strand
TTTCAACGTCCACGCCCTCGATCCCCTCCGTGCCCGGAAATTCAAACGGATAGAAGTTGGGGTCCGTGTATACGACGAGTTTGCCTTCCCGCTGAATCGAGGCGAGCTTACCGGAAGCGGCGCCGCACGCAAAAAGCGCCGCGGCCGCAGCGACTAGCGCGGCGATCAGCAGAATCACCGATAAATTTCGTTTTATTTTTCCCATTTTACCCTCCGTTTGACCTTCCAAACCGTATCTCTTTGACACATTGATTTTCGCATATCTTGTGATAAAATACAAGATGAAGTCACATAAACAGGTTTTATTTCGCTCCGCGCATTAAGTCAAGCCGGGAGCGAGCGCGGAGGCCTATGAATCAACAGCCGCAAACGCAGCCGCCGGTGCAGCCGCCGTCACAACCGCCGGTGCAGTCTGCATCTTTATCCAATGCCGAAGAACTTTTAAGGCAGGGCAAATACTTAAAACTGCTGCTCGAGAGCAGCCCGGAGATCATCCTCCTGCTCGACCGGGAAGGCCGCGTCGCCTACTGCACCGACGCCCTGCTCCGCCGCGCGGGCCTCCCCGACTTTTCCCGTATCGCCGGAAGGCCGTTTCAGGACCTCTACGCCCTCTTTGGCGACGAGTCGTTTGTTGAGCAGGGTACGGCGCGTTTTGAAAATGTGAAAAGAGTCCAAAGGACCGTCACGTCGGATGTGCGCATCGACTTTTCCGGAAAAGGCGAGAGCCGGATGTATACGGTGCAGGCGTCGCCGATGTTCGATGAGAACGACCGGTTTGACGGCGTGCTTGCGATGTATTATGACACGACGGACGTGCGCAACGTCGAGGCGGACGAGTACACGCGGATCATGCTCGACGCGACGCCGCTCGCCTGCTCGCTCTGGGACGAGAACGGGAACCTGCTCGACTGCAATCAGGAAGCCCTGCGTTTGTTTGGGCTGAATCGCAAATCCGACTACTTAAAATATCTCTACGACCTTTCGCCGGAGTTTCAGCCGGACGGGACCCGCAGCAGGGAGCGAAGCGCCGAGTTGGATCAAGCCGCGATTGACACGGGTTATCAGCGCTTCGAGTGGATGCACCGCACGCTCTCGGGCGAACCCCTGCCCGTCGAGACGACGCTCGTCCGCGTTCCGTGGAAGGACGGCTACCGGCTCGCGACATATTCGCGCGACCTCCGCAAAATCACCGCGACGCAGCGGATGGCGCGGGAGGCCGACGAACGCAGCCGGGAACTCGAGGTGCAGGCGCGGGCGGCGCAGGTGGCGTCCGAGACGAAGAGCCGGTTCCTCGCGTCGATGAGCCATGAAATCCGCACGCCGATGAACGCGATCATCGGCATGAGCGACCTCATGCGCACGGACAACCTCGACAGCACGCAGCGCGGCTATTTTGAGGATATCAAGAAGATGTCGAAGGCGCTGCTCCAGATCATCAACGACATTCTGGACTTCTCCCGCATCGAGGCGGGGCGGATGGAGATCGTCCCGATCCATTTCAATTTATTGGAAATGCTTGACAACGTCTGTTCGATGTGCCGGTTCATGGCGGAGGCAAAGGAGCTGACGTTTCGCGATTCCTTTGATTCAAACGTGCCGACCGTGGTCTTTGGGGACGACGTGCGCATCCGGCAGGTGCTTGTAAACCTCCTGAACAACGCGGTCAAGTATACGCAGGAGGGGGAGGTGACGCTGCGCGTGCGGCGCGCCGAGAAAGACGGGCGGAGTTGTATCTCGTTTACGGTCTCCGATACGGGCGTCGGGATCAAAGAGGCGGAACTGCCGCACCTGTTTTCGGCGTTCCGGCAGCTCGACGCCGCGACGAACCGGGGAATTGTCGGGACGGGGCTCGGGCTCTCGATCGTAAAGAACCTCGTCTCGCTGATGGACGGCGAGCTGACCGTCGAGAGTCAGTATGGGGTCGGCTCGGTGTTTACGCTGCTGCTGCCGCTGGCGGAGGGTGATCCCGAGCGGATCGAGCGGGCTTCCTATACGCCGCTTTTGACCGCGGCGGACGATGCGCGCGTGCTGGTCGTTGACGACAACGGCATCAATTTAAAGGTGGCGGTCGCGTACCTTGCGCGGCACAATATTCAGGCTGACACGGCGCGGAGCGGGGCTGAGGCGATCGAAAAAGTGCGCGGCGGACACTATGACCTCGTGTTTATGGATCATATGATGCCCGAAATGGACGGCGTCGAGGCGACACGGCGGATCCGCGCGATGGGTTTTGACAAACTGCCGATTGTCGCCCTCTCCGCGAACGCGGTCTCCGGCGTGCGGGAGCGTTTTCTCGCGGCGGGAATGGACGACTTTGTTTCAAAGCCGATCGACCCGACGGCGCTGAATGTCGCGCTCGGGAAATGGCTGCCGCCGGATAAAATCACAAAAGAGGCGCGCGGGGCGGGCGCTGTGGACGCGCGGGCGGCGGCGGACGGCGGGCGGGGCCTTCCGGGCGGAGTCGACAAACCCGGGGCCACGGACGGCGGCGACAGCCCGAACGGAACGGGCGGCGAGCGCAACGTCAGCAAAACGGGCGGCGAGCGCAACGTCGCGGTCGACACGGCCGCCGGGATAAAAAACGCGGTCGGGGACGTCGGTCTGTATCGGCAGTTGGTGTCGGACTTTCTTGAGGATCATGGCACGGACCACCGGAAGCTCACGGACGCGGTCGCGGCGGGGGACGCGACGACCGCGAGACGGATTGCGCATACGCTCAAAGGCACGGCGGGGCAGATCGGCGCTATGCGGCTCAGCCGGGCCGCGATGCGGGTCGAGACGCTGATGGCCGCCGGGCAGCTGACGCACGCCGAAGGGGAGCTTTCCGCGCTCGACTTTGAACTGACGTCGGTCGTCGATGTGCTCGAACGGATTTTGCCGGGCCTGCGCGCGGAGGAGCTCGCGGCCGCGGAGGCGCAGGCCGTATCCGACGCGGTGATTGCGGGCGCGGGCGTTGGATCGGGCGCGGGGGCGGCGCAGGAAAACTCCGGCGGGGGCGCGGCCGAAGTCGGAGCAGGGGCAGGCGCCGGAGCAGACGCCGGGGCAGGCGCCGGAGCGCAGGATATTCAGACGAGCGGGCGGCGCTTGGCCGAGGCGCTGCGCCCACTCTTGGACTCCGGAAACACAAGGAGCCTTGAATACCTTGATGAAATAAAAGCGGCGTTTTTGCCGTCCGGCGGCGAGGTCGGGCGGCTCGCGGGACTGCTGGCCGAGCAGATCGGGGACTTTTCGTTTTCCGAGGCGCTGTGTACGTTCGATCTCCTTCTCACTCAAATCCCTGATTATCATTAAATTTGAGGATTTGAATCCCCGAATTTCTGTGTTATCAAGGAATTGACTATATCGAAGAAATGGATGGACGCCTTTGCGCGTATGAATTTAAGTGGAGTCCGTCCGCCAAAGCAAAGCGGCCCAAGGCGTTTCAGGCGGCATATCCCGACAGCTCGTTTGAAGTTGTGAACCGCGAAAATTTCTCGGCGTTTGTTCTGTAAACTACTTGATTCTTTGTATGGCATGAGGTATAATACTTTTGTTGCGCCCGTAGCTCAACTGGATAGAGCGTCTGGCTACGGACCAGAAGGTTGTGGGTTCGACCCCTGTCGGGCGCGTCGCCAAAAGGCTTGCCATTTAGTTGGCGGGCCTTTTTTGTGTTATTGAGGCGCAGCCTTCGCGAACTAGAGGATCAGCGCTTTTTCGTGTGTGACGCAGCGCTCGATCTCCTCCGCGGAGGGCAGCGCGGACACAGCGCCCATCCGGGTGCTTGCGAGCGAACCGGCGGCGTTTGCGAACGCGAGCAGGCGCGCGATTTCGGCCGACGTGAGCGCATCGGGCGGCTTTTTTTGCGAAAGGAGCGTGTGGAGCGCGCCCGCGAAGAAACAGTCGCCGGCGCCGGTCGTGTCGATCGTCTTGACGTCGTAAGCGGGGGATGTGTATTGGCCGCCGCCCGCGACCGTCAGCGCGCCGCGCGGCCCGCGCGTCACGATCACGAGTTTTGTTCCGAAGCGCTCCTTGATGTGGCGGATCGCGGCGTAATAGTCCTTTGTGTCGAAAATGAACGTCACTTCCTCGTCCGAGAGCTTAACAACGTCGGCGTAGGGGAAGGCGCGCAGGATTACGGCCTTGACCTCGGCGGGACCCCGCCAGAGACTCATGCGCAGGTTCGGGTCGAACGAGATCATCGCCCCGGCTTTTTTCGCTTCCGCCACGGCGTGGAACGTCGTTTCGCGGGAGGGGTCGTCCGTCAGGGAGACGCCGCCGAAGTGAAAAACGCGCGCGGCTTTTACAATATCCATATCGACGTCGGCGATTTCCATGTTGATGTCCGCGGAGTTTTTCCGATAGAAAGAGAAGGAGCGGTCCCCGGAATCGGAGAGGTGTACAAAAGCGAGCGTCGTATTTTCGGTATCGGACAGCTTGAGCCCGGAGGCGTCCACATGCAGCTCTTGCAGCGTCCGCGCGCAGAAGCGGCCAAAGCCGTCGTTTCCGGCCTTTCCGATAAAGCCGCACTTCCAGCCGAGCTTTGCGAGCGCGCACGCGACATTGCCGGGCGCTCCGCCCATGTTCTGCTGAAACAGCGTCTCGCCGGATTCACTCTTTCCGGCCGGCGTGAAATCGATCAAAATCTCCCCGATTGCGACAAAATCAAACGTATTCATTTGTACCTCCGCGTTAGTTTCCGAACGCGACCGTCAAAACGACGGCGACCGCCGCGCCCCGTGCGCCAATCTTTTGATTATCATACCATGCCGCGCCCGTATTGTAAACGACACAAAAAGGCGCTTGCTTCATAAAGAATATGTGCAAGCGCCTCCCGTCGGAGCCTGATCCGGAGTCCGAATCTGTGCCGCTGCCGACCTATAATCCGGTTTGCGCGCCGCTGTCGGCGCCGCCGCCATTGTCGCCGTCGCCGCTATTGCATTGGCAGTCCGGCTGATCTTCCGGCGCATTGTCCGCGCCGTCCTTACAGGCGTCGCAGGAGCATGACGCGTCCCGCTCCGGGGCGTCTGTCGGCGTTTCCCAAACGGGTTTGCTCTGCTTCGCGCCGCATTTTGGACAATAGACATTGTCAAGCTCGAGCTTGGCCCCACATTCAGGGCAGAATTTGAAGGATTTGGTCTCCGCCATTGTCTTTTCGAGTGCGTGAATCGTTTCTTCTATCGTCTGAATGGCCTCGAGGTCGGCGAGGATGAACTCCGGCACGGCGCCGCCTTCTTTATAGACCCGATAGAGTCTCGCGCCGATTTGGCGCTGCAGCTTGGAGATTTTGTCGCGCTCCGTACTGATCGTGTATGAGATTTTCGTATTCTCAAAAACCTCACCTGATTTCCGTGCGGCCGCGTGCAGCATTTCCGTAACCTTTTTCATTGCGCTGTCAAATTCCGTCATGAGGGGCCTCCTTATCGTCGTTTAGTGTATGGGATCGTGTTTGCGGTTCGTAATGCCTGTCGAGTTCATTCTATAGGACCGGACGCCGCCTGTGAATGGGGATTGGATTAAAATACTCTGAACACCCGATTAACATGATATGAAAGCTGCTTTGTTAGTTATGTACAAATTTTCCGAAAAAACTTTGTGAATGATTTTGGTCGCATTTTCACCATATGGGTAAAATTTATATTGAATTAACAGTTTCGGTTTTAATATAATCATATCGCATCTCTCTTTATGAACAATCGCTCGTGTGCGCACGACGCAGATTGTCGATGTATCTCGCATCTTTGTCGGGCTCCCCGCGTTTTGCTTGTGAAAAACGCGAAATTGCTTTTTTGCAATTGCGGTTTCAAAAAATAAAGCGAACGGGAGGATCGAAGAATGGATCGGACGGCGAACGGATCAAAATTCTGTTGTCGGGAAAGGTTGTCCGGAACAAATCGCGATTTACACAACGATGAAACCGATGCCCTGCGGGGCGGCGGAGTAAAAATACTTTGTGAGAAAAATAGAGATCAGGCAGGCTGCGGCGCGGAATGTCTGGCAGCCGCGGCGGCGGAAGTGAACGGCGCGTCTGCGGCAAACGAGCGGCGGACAGCCGCTGCGGCAGCGGCAAACAGCGCGGCCATCACAGATGGTACGACGGAATGTCTGGCGGCTGCGACGGATGCTGCAAACAGCGCGGCCGTTGCCTCAACCACGGCCGTGACCACCGCTGCGCCCGCTGCGCTCGTTGCGCCGACTGACACCGCAGTCGTCTCCGGCGTCGGCGAGGGCTCCGCGGCCGCGACGGGCATTGCCGACGCCCATGTCCCCTGCGCAGGAGAGTGTCCGACAGCGGCGGCGGGCATCGCCATCGCCGACTCTGCGTGCCGGATAGCGGTGTATGACTGGCGGGGCGGTGTGGAGCGGCGTCGCGCGGACGGCGGAGATCGCAGGCGTCCGGGCCGCGGCGACCGGCGGGGCGAAAACGGCGGCGAGGGGACGCGCCCGCAGATGAAAGTCGCGGAAACGCCTTCGCAATACGGAACGGCCCTCGCATACCCCGTAGACGAAGAAAACCGCGTGGATGCGGCGGTCATCGCGAAAAAAGCGTATGCGTATGGTGAGAAGATCCGTAACAGCGATGGCTGCAACGGGATTTGCGTATTGTTCGACACAGGTGCGTGCGACGGCAAACGATGCGGTAATTGCGAGGCTTGCGCGTCCGGCCTGTGCGCAAAACGCTATATCATAAATGGGGAACACGCGAACATTCTGGATCGCGACGGCGGCGATTATCGGAATCTCGCCGCGAATTTTATCCGGAGACAGCGGCATGAAGATGCATTTGACGAGCAGATACGGGATCGGTTAAACGTCGACGCGATTAAGGCGGAGGCGTTTGTGGACTCGATCCGGCGGCAGGTCGTCAGCGCGGATGATTTCAATCTCGTATACGCGTGGAAGGACTATACGGTAGACGATTTTTTGAGGAAGTTTCCGCAAATTGATCGGAGGCCGACCCGGGTTGAGATGCAAATCCTCCTGTATCTGTTTCGAAATTACCGCTACGCGATTGATCTTGAGCACGTTGCGCTGCGCTTTTCTATTCCGAAGCAAACGATCAACCGGTATATTCGGGTCGGTTTTGGGATGTCGTACACAAGGCTGCTTGCGAAGATCCGGAACGAGCAATCCAAACTCCTGCTGAAAATCCCCCTGCTGAGGATCGGAGAGGTCGGGACGCTTGTGGGGTATAAATCGGAAATCCACTATTCGCTGAACTTTAAGCGGGGTGAAGGGATTCCCCCGAAGGAATTTCGGCGGGCGGCCACGGCGACGAGTGTGAACGCGTTAGCCGCTGACTAATGACAAAATTGCCGGTTGTCAGGTCGGCGCCGAAAATGATATGATAGGAATATGATGTTGTAAGGATGCCGCGCGCGGCAGTGAAGGCCACCGCCGTGCGCGGCGTTCCGCATATTTGACGTTAAGGAGCTTGCCATGCTGACAAACATTGAAATTCAAAACATCCTTCCGCATCGGTATCCGTTTCTGCTGGTCGACAAAATCCTTGAGGTGACGCCGGGAAAGCGGGCGGTCGGGCAAAAGAACGTGACGGTGAACGAGCCGTTTTTTCAGGGGCATTTCCCCGGAAATCCGATCATGCCCGGCGTGCTGATTGTGGAGGCGCTGGCGCAGGTGGCGGGCGTCGCGGGTCTTTCGATGCCCGAAAATCAGGGGAAGCTCGGCCTGTTTGCCGGGATCGACGGCATGAAGTTCAAGCGGCAGGTCGTACCGGGGGACACGCTGATTTTGGAAGCGGAGTTCCTTGTACTGCGGATGGGGATCGGCAAGGTCAAGGTCTGCGCAAAGGTGGACGGCCAAGTCGCCGCGGAAGGGGAGATCCGCGTCGCGATCGTCGCCCGCGGCGGGGCGGAAGCGTGAAGGCCGCGCCGCATGGGGGCGTGTACGCGGATCGTGCGGTTTTGGGAGATGAGGGCGAGGACGGCGCGCGTTTAGACGACGCGCAAGCGGATGGCGCGCGCGTAGACGTCGGACATACGGTTGGCACGGGGGACGGGCCTTCGACGGTCGCCGCTTCTCCCGGAGGGTATCCATTTTTTGCGATGCTTGCCCGAATGAAGTTCATCAACCGCTGGGGTCTCATGCGCAACACGCGCGGGGAGAACATTCAGGAGCACAGCCTGCAGGTCGCG
>JAITSR010000044.1 GCA_031287655.1 Clostridiales bacterium | reverse complement strand
ATATCATCCTCGCGAGCTGGAAGGCGCTTGTCGATTCCATGGAATACATGCTGCTAAAATGAGCGAAAGTAACAGGTCAGACGTTGCGGAGCACCGTCTCCCGAATGAACGTGGCGTTGATGCGCCGCGTGCCGGAAGTCCGGCGTTGTTGTTCAGCGGTGGAACTGAGCGCCGCCGGGAGGCGGAGGAAGCGAAGTGGACATAGTGTGAGCAACGAGCCGTGGAAGTGAGCGGGAGCGAACGGCGGGGCCTTGACCCGGCCACGGCGACGATTGCGAACACGTTAACCGCTGATCAGTTACGAGCGGGACGGGGGAAATTTTTCGGACGACTCGCCGTCCGAATCTATACGCAGTCCAAACGGGGGTCGTCACAATGGTGCTGAGCGGGAAAATCGTCAAAGGCCACAAAACGCTGTATGACAAGAACATGCCGGACGCCTGCGGCGAGGCCGGGGCCGCGTTCCGCGACCGGCTCGAGGACTGCCTGATCAGGCTCTGCAAGGACGCGGACATCCCCGTGCCGATGTGGCTTGCGAAAAATTCGACCGAGCTCGCCCGGTTCGGCAGGACGAATTTTTATGCGGAGCAGTTTGCCGAAAAGGTCGTGTTTGACCGCTTCGAGATACGAATCGCCGAACGATAGGCGCGCAAGCGGCGGATACGCCCGCGGCGTTGTGCAACACACATGCAACTGTAAAGGAATTGAAACGAAATTGTGAACAAATGTAACAAGCCTGTAATATTCTTTTGACAAATCGGCCGCCGTGTAGTATAATGAAAAAAGAGAGATTTTTGTATTCTTTTCTCCCGCCGTATTTGCCGATGGCGGGGGAACGGGGCGGGGGGACGATTTTTCGGGGGGATTCGGGTATGGGTATGTACAGGATTGGCGATAAGATTGTTTATCCAATGCACGGCGCGGGCGTGATCGAAGCGATTGAGGAACGCGAATACCTTGGCCAGAAACAGGATTATTACATTCTAAAAATGCCGGTCGGCGACTTGCGCGTCATGATTCCGACGCACAATGTCGTGGGGATCGGGATCCGCGATATAATCGCGCCGGTCGAAATCGAAAAAGTGCTGAAAATTCTGAGGGACCAGTCGGTCAACGTCACGGCGAACTGGAGCAAGCGCTACCGCGAAAATATGATCAAAATCAAGAGCGGGAGCATTTATGAGGTCGCGGACGTCGTAAGGACGCTGATGCTGCGCGAGAAGGGGAAGGGGCTTTCGACCGGGGAGCGCAAAATGCTGAACAGCGCGCGGCAAATCCTGATCAGCGAGCTCGTGTTGGCAAAGGGGACGGACCAGACTGAAATCGAAGTTGAAATCGACAACTGTGTGCGCTCTTGAGCGTCTCGACGCGTCCGCCCGATTCCGGGTGTGATTTCCGGTTCGCGGCGTGTTTTTTGAGACGCTTTTGCAGACGATAGCGCTCCGCGTTCGGCGGCGCGTTCCGCACAATAAGGAGAGGATCGTTTGAATCTGAGTTTGAAGATCCTGCTATCGCTCGTTGGCGCGTTTACAGGATTTCAATCGGGCAGATTTTTGATGATACAGGCGGCGGTTCCTTGGCAGGAGTCGCTGCAATTTATTTTATGTTGTTTTTTGGGTGTGTTGTTCGCAGTTATCTTCTTTCTTTCCGCGGGGTATATCATCGCGTCGCTCGACGCCCTATACGACAAAGCGGAGCGCGCCGTCAGAAGCCTTTCGATCATCGAGCTTGGCATCGCGTTTGCGGGGCTTGTCGCGGGGCTTGCCGCCTCTTTTTTTATCACGCTGCCGCTCGCGAAGCTGAACTGGATCGGTGTTTCGATTACGATTTGCGTGAATTTCCTGTTCGGATATTTGGGGCTCTATGTCGCGCTCCGAAAGCGTCAGGACATTACGGGTTCGTTTGTACGGCAGGGGGGCGGCGCGGAGCGTCTGGGCGCGGGCAGGGCGGAGGCGGGCATGGCGCTCTTGGGTACGGCGGGTCGTCCCGCCGAGAAAGGTCACGCGGACGGCGCGGCGGATGGCGGGTCGGGCGGCGGTATGGACGGCGAAGCGGGTCGGGCGGGCGTATTTGTCGGCGGGAAGCTGCTCGATACGAGCGTGATTATCGACGGACGGATCACGGACATCGTGAAAACGGGCTTTTTGGAAGGCGAGCTCGTGATCCCCGAGTTTGTGCTCGCGGAGCTGCGCCACATCGCGGATTCCGCCGACGCGCTGAAGCGCGCGAAGGGCAGGCGCGGCCTCGACGTCTTGAAGGCGATTCAGGCCGAGTTGGGGCAGCGGCTGAAAATCGAAAAGCGCGCGCTGCCGGAGGGCGCGGAGGTGGACGCCGAGCTTGTGCGCTTTGCGCAGCAGACCGGCTACGGCATTTTGACGACGGACTACAACCTCAACAAAGTCGCGTCCGTGCAGGGTGTGCGTGTACTGAACATCAACGAGCTGAACAACGCGATCAGGCCGATCGCGATGCCGGGCGAAGACCTGACGGTGCAGATCGTCAAGGACGGTAAGGAGGCGGGGCAGGGCGTCGCGTACTTGCCGGACGGTACGATGATCGTCGTGGAGGGGGGCAAGGCGTATCTTGGAACGTCTGTCGTCGTGACGCTGACCTCCGTGCTGCAGACCGCCGCGGGCAGGATGATTTTTGCAAAACCAAGATGAGGTCTCGTGTCAGACGATTGTGAACACGTCAACCGCTGACTGATTACGAGGCTCCCGTAAGACGATTGTGAACACGTCAGCCGCTGACTGGTAATAGGAGAGAGCTGTTGGTTGTGAATAGGGCAGGCGCGGTCGTCGTAGCCGCCGGAAACGGAACAAGAATGAACCCCGGCGGGGCCTGCGGGGCCGCGGTAAAAAAGCAGTTCCTCGCGCTGGCCGGCGAGCCGGTCCTTTTATGGACGCTGCGGGCGCTGGCCGGTGTCCGCGTCATCTCCGAGATCGTCCTCGTGACCGCGGAGGAAGATATTCCCTACTGCGAGCGGGAGCTGGTTCCGCGCGCGCGGGGCGGCGGCCCGCGAAGTGTGCCGATCAAGGTCGTCGGCGGGGGCGGCACGCGTCAGGCCTCGGTCGGCTGCGGTCTCCGCGCGCTCGGCCCCGCGTGCGGGATCGTCGTCATACACGACGGCGTGCGCCCTTTTGTGGAAGCCGAAGCCGTCGGCGCGAGCATTGAGGCGGCCGCGCGCGTCGGCGCGGCATGTCTGGCCGTCCGGGTGACGGATACGATCAAGGTCGCCCGCGAGGGGCTGGTGGAGTGTACGCCGGACCGCACGGAGCTCTGGGCCGCGCAGACGCCGCAGACGTTTCGGCGAGAGCTGCTGACAGAGGCGCTGGCCGCGGCGGAGCGCGACGGCTTTTTTGGCACGGACGACGTTTCGCTTGCCGAGCGGCTCGGCAAGCGGGTCGCGCTCGTCGAGGGCTCCTATGAGAACATCAAAATTACGACGCCGAAAGACCTTGCAATCGCGGCCGAAATCATCAAGCGCCGCAAAACGGACATCACGGAGGCGACATGAAAAAAAGGGGGCGGGTTTTTACCCGGTTGGTCTTGCATTTCCGCTCGGCGGCTTTGCCGCCGTCAAAGTTCTTGCTGTTACTCTTATTGCTGTTTGTGCCGCCGGCGCCGTTTGCGCCGCCGGCGCCGCCGCCGATTCCGGCTTTTGCGGATTCGGACGCGGTAAGCGACGCGGTTTTTGAGGTTTCGGGCGCAGATGCGGGCGCGGAAACCGGCGCGGACGGCGGCGTGGATTTGGGCGAACCGCCCGTCGCCGCGCCCGCCGACTTCGCGCCGCAGGCCGCTTCTTTTGTCGTTCCGATCGACCGCGGCCGCG
>JAITSR010000459.1 GCA_031287655.1 Clostridiales bacterium | reverse complement strand
GCGCGTCGGCAAGCGGGCTGGGCGGCGGGACCACGATGGGGAAGCCTGCGGGCAGGACAGCGGCTGGATGCGAATCGGCAAGCGGCGCGACCGCGTTGGGCGGGTCCGTGAAAAGCGGATCGGACGGGTCTGCAGAGTCGGCCGGGTTCGCGAATCCGACGCGCAATTCGTAGGCGGCGTGTGTAATCAGCTCCAAGATAATTGCTTTCGCCGTTTTTTCACGCGCGCGCGTGACCGCAAGCCCCGGCGGGAGCTGCGCGTTCAAGCGCGCCGCCGCCTCGTCCGCACCCGGCGCCGCGTCCTCCGGCGAGGCGTCGGGCGCGGCGGCGAGCGCGATGTCGAGGCACTCCGCCGCCCCCGTCACGCCGACCTGCAGCGGGAGCCCAAACACCATTTCCGCGTGCGGGTTAAACCCTTCGGAATAGCGGATTGGGATTCCGCTCCTGCGGATCGCGCGGCCAAACGCCCGCATGAGGTCCAAATGGGAGAGAAACATGACCTCCCGCCCCCGCGCAAATTCAAACCTGATTTCCATCTTCTCCTTCGCCTCCGTCGCATCCGCTCCCGCCGCCAGAACCCCAGCCTCCGTCGCCCTCCCGCGCAAATCCGCAGCCGAACGCCTCCGCAATCCCGCAGCCGGAGCATGCTTCCCGACAATTCCGCGTCAAAAGCCCGGCATATCCCCTGTCGCGCTCGCGCAGCAAGTATTCTTTTGTGACGCCATAGTCGAGCGCATCCCACGGCAGGACCTCGTCCGTCTCCCGCCGCCGGTTCGCGTAGTGTTCGGGGTCGACGCCGGCCTTCTTGAAGGCCTCCGTCCAAATGTCATAGCGGAAAAACTCGCTCCAGCCGTCGAGCTTCGCGCCCGCCCGCCACGCCTCGTAGAGCGCGTCCCCGACCGCGCGGTCGCCTCGCGCGAACACGGCCTCCAAAAAGCTCGTTTTCGCGTCGTGCCAGCTGAACGTGACATACTTGATCTTGAGCCGCTCCCGCAGATAGCGCTGCTTTCGCGCGAGCGTTTCAACCTCGTCCTGCGGCTCCCACTGAAACGGCGTAAACGGCTTTGGCACAAACGACGAGACGCTGACCGACACGTTCAAACCCCTCCCACGCCGCTCTTTAGGAACCTTTTGGTACTCCCCGACGACCTTGCGCGCAAGCTCCGCGATCCCGTCCAAATCCGCATCCGTCTCGGTCGGCAGACCGATCATAAAATAGAGTTTGACGCTGCTCCACCCAGCGTGGAACGCGAGCGACACGGAGCGGAGCAGGTCCTCCTCGGTCACGCCTTTGTTCACGACGTCGCGGAGGCGCTGCGTCCCAGCCTCCGGCGCGAAGGTCAGGCCGCTCTTTCGCACGTTCTTTGCGCTCTCGGCGAGTCCGAGGGAGAAGGAGTCCACGCGGAGCGAGGGCAGAGAGAGGTTCACGCGTTTTGGCGCCATCTCTGCGGCGAGGCGGCGCGTCAGCTCCCCGAGCCCGGTGTAGTCGCTCGTGCTGAGCGAGGTGAGCGCGATTTCCTCATAACCCGTGGAGCCGACAAGGTCGCAGGCCTGCGTCATGAGGGCGTCCGGACTCTTTTCGCGGACCGGACGGTAGATGTAACCCGCCTGACAGAAGCGGCACCCGCGCGTGCAGCCCCGGAACAGTTCGAGCATGATCCGGTCGTGGACGACCTCGGCGTAGGGCACGAGACCTTTGCTGGGGAAGGCCGCACGGTCCAGATCGCGGATCACGCGTTTTTTGACCCGGCCGCCCCGCTCCGGCGGAAAGCCCGGCACATACACGCCCTCTATGCGCGAGACTTCCCGCAGAAACTCGGACTTTGCGACGCGCCCGCGCCCGGACACCGATTCCGAGGCCGCCGCCCCTGAAGCCGAAGCGGATGCCGGAGACGTAGCCGCCGTCGAATCCGAGGCCGCCGCCGCCGTTTTCATTCGCGCGTACAAATCCAGTATTTCATGGATCACGTCCTCGCCCTCGCCCGGCGTAAAAAAGTCGATAAAAGGCTCCATCGGTGCGGGATTGCATACGCAGGGTCCGCCCGCGCACACGACCGGACCGTATTCGCCGCGCTCCGCGGCCAGCGGCGCAAGGCCCGCAAGGTCGAGCATATTGAGCACGTTGGAATAGCAGAGCTCGTATTGGAGCGTAAAGCCGAGAAAATCAAACGCCGCCAGCGGGTCGCGGCTTTCGAGCGCAAAGAGCGGGAGGCCGCGCCGCCTGAGCGCGAGCTCCATGTCGCCCCAAGGCGCGAAGGCCCGCTCGCACCACGCGTCCGCCCGCGTATTGATCGCGTGGTAGAGGATCCGCGTGCCGAGGTGCGACATGCCGACCTCATATACGTCGGGGAAGCAGAAGGCGAACCGTGTGACGATCCGCGGGGTCCCGTCGCCGTTCAGCTCCCGTGGGTCCTTCATGACCGCGTTCCACTCGTTTCCGGCGTAGCGCGTCGGCTTTTCGACGGAGGACAAAAGGTTGTCTAAAGTTTTTATTGACATTTTCGCTTTCTCATTTTACAATAGTGGAGTTATCGGGGTGTGGCTCAGCTTGGTAGAGCGCTGCGTTCGGGACGCAGAAGCCGGAGGTTCAAATCCTCTCACTCCGATTTTTCATGTCCAATTACCGTGGGCGCCCGTATCGCCGCGCTTGCCGCGCAGCTTTACAAAAAAGTCCGTGAGGATCGCCGCGCACGCGTCCCGCAGGACCCCAGAACGCACGAGCGGCCTGTGGTTCAGTCCGGGCGCGTTCAGCACGTCCAATACAGTACCGCACGCGCCGGCCTTAGGGTCGGCCGCCCCAAACACAACGCGGTCGAGACGGGCGAGCACGATCGCCCCGGCGCACATCGCGCAAGGCTCGAGCGTCACATACAGCTCGCAGCCGACGAGTCTCCATGAGCCGAGTTTTTTACAAGCCCTGCGGATCGCGGTGAGCTCCGCGTGGAGCGTCGCGTCCTGTTTTGTCTCTCGCTCGTTGTGCCCGCGCGCGACGACCTTCCCGTCTTTTACGACCACCGCGCCGACCGGCGCTTCCGCCTTTGCGAGGGCGCGCCGCGCCTGCTTTAGCGCCTCCCGCATGAAGCGCTCGTCGTCCGCGCCGTTGCCGCCGCCCGCTCCCGCTCCCGCTGCACTGCCGCCGCCTGTCCCTGCCGCGCCTTTCACAGGTTCTCGTCCAGCAGGATTCCGACCGGACAGTGGTCGCTGCCGTATATCTCGCTGTAAATCGACGGCTCCGCGACCTTGCCGATGATCCCTGCGGACACGATAAAATAGTCGATCCGCCACCCGATGTTGCGGTCGCGCGCCCCCGCCATGTAGGACCACCATGTGTACGCGTCGCGGCGCTCCGGGTTGTAGTGCCGGAACGTGTCGCAAAAGCCCGCGCCGAGCAGCTCTGTCATCTTCGCGCGCTCCTCGTCGGTAAAGCCCGCGTTGTGCCTGTTCGACCGCGCGTTTTTGATGTCGATCTCCTCGTGGGCGACATTCAGGTCGCCGCAGAACACGACGGGCTTTTTGCGCTCGGACTCGAGCCGCTTGAGAAAAGCGAGAAAATCCTCCTCCCACCGCATCCGATACGGCAGACGCAAAAGTCCGCGCTGGGAGTTCGGCGTGTATACGTTCACGAGGATGAACCGGTCAAACTCCAGCCGGATCACGCGGCCTTCGGTGTCGTGCTCCGGAATCCCGACGCCGTATTCGACGGAGAGCGGCTCCTTGCGCGAAAAGACCGCCGTCCCGGAATACCCCTTTTTGGCCGCGCTGTTCCAGTATTCCCGATACCCCGTAAGGTCGATCTCCGCTTGGCCGCGCTCCATCTTTGTCTCCTGAAGGCAAAAAATGTCCGCGTCCAGCTTGCGGAAGGAGTCCATAAAGCCGCCCTTCCCGAGACACGCGCGCAGGCCGTTTACGTTCCATGACACGAGCTTTAGCATGTTAATCCGGTTCTCCTTTGTGTTTTGCAGTATCGTTTGGTATACGAGCGATCTGTGCGACCTGCGCGATCTGCGCGGCGGGCATGGCGGGAGCGGCTGGCGCGGCCTGTGCGGCTGGCGCGGCGGGGGATAAAACGCGCACGCGCCCCGGAAGGATGCCGATTTCGAGCGGGAACGCAGGACCCGCCTCGCCGTCCAAGTCTGTGCCGCACGGCACGCCGCAGCCGACCGTAAGGCGCGTCGTCTGAAAATGCAGAATGTGCTCGCTCGCGAGGTGCTCCCCGGCGTTCACCTGCAACAGAAGCGGGATCAAGTCCAGCACGGGGCATTTTTTGAAAATTACGACGTCCAGCAAGCCGTCGTCGATCCGCGCCGCCGGGGCGATCTTTTTAAAGCCCCCCGCGGACCGCCCGTTCATCACGAGCATGAGGTTGATCTCGCCGGAAAAGCGTGAACCGACGCTCGCGTCGACGTCGACGCCATCGCCGCCGTCGGATTTGCCCGCGCCGTCCCATCGGACGTCCACCGGCACGGGCGCAAAGGCGGGCAGCTCCTCGATCCCCTTAAAGTAATACGCCAACATCCCGAGGGAGTTTTTCGCTTTCGTGTCCGTTTTATGGCTGAGGTCCGCGAGCATCCCGATACAGGCGACGTTGATAAAAGGCCGACCGTTGACGAGGCCGACGTCGCTGCGGATCAGATGGTCCGCGAGCGCGGTCTCCGCCGCCTGCCGCAGATCGCCCGTCAGGCCGAGGCACTGGGCGTAATCATTGGCCGTGCCGACCGGAAAAAGCCCGACCGGAATCTCCGTTTGATGGCGCGCCATCATTCCGAACACGCGGCTCACCGTGCCGTCCCCGCCCGCGACCAAAATCTTCTGAAAACCGCCCCGCTCCGATATTTGCGCAAACAGCCGCTCCAACGCGTCCTCTCCGCCGGCCGCGGCGGGTTCCGTGCGATAGGGCACGATCTGCGTCCCCGCGCGCTGAAACGATTTGATCACATAGTCGAGGCTGCGGCGGAACGACTTGTTCCCGGCGACGGGATTATAGACCAGCAGCGCCTTTTTTGAGCCAAACGCGATCATAGAGACCTTATCTTCGTCCGTCATACAGACCTTGTTTCCGTCCGTCACACAGACCTTGTTTCCGCCCGTCACACAGACCTTATCTTCGCCCGTCATTGTGAACTTTGCTCCGCCCGTCATTGAAATCCTGTTATTTCCACCCGTCGTATGCCACGACCTCGTCCACGCTCTTTCTCGGGCGGGGCGCGGGCGACTCGTTCGCGTAGCCCAGCGGCGTGACCGCGACGACGTTCTTGTCCGCGGGGATATTCAGCACGCGCTTGACCTTGTCATTGCTAAAGTATCCGAGCCAGCAGGTACCGAGCCCCAGCTCCGCCGCCTCCAAAATCATGAACGAGAGCGCGATTGAGCAGTCTATCGCCCGCGCGGGCTGACCGCAGTACATTATCTTTTCCTCCCCATCCGCGCAAATCACGAGCACGACCGGCGCTTCGCCGACAAACGACTGACCGCCGCAGGCGGGGACGAGCTTTTTGATCAGCTCCGGGTCGCGCACGGCGATAAATTTCCATTCCTGCGCGTTGTTCGCCGCGGGCGCGAGCCGCCCCGCCTCCAAAACCTGCAGCAGCTTTTCTTCCTCAACGGGCTTTGATTGATACTTCCTGATGCTGCGCCTCGTCTTGATTACATCCAATACCGACATGCCGACCCCTCCCCATGAATGAGTGTATTCGGAAAACCTCTTTTCGGTTTTCCGACGCCATTATCTCACGAATCGCCTAATAGTTCAACGCGTCGCTCGCAGTCCGCGTCGCTCCCCGCTAGGGAACCCTATGGTTCCCTTCGGCGGCTGCTTCGCAGCCTGAGCACCCTCCTTACTGCGGACAAGGGGAATCCCCTTGTCAATCCCCGGTAAGTGTAACTTGCCAACGATTATTTTACACTTAGCGCCGCTCGCTCGCAGTCCGCACGCGCCTTCGCCTTCTCCGCCTTTTCCCGCACGAGATCGCACACGCCGATCAGCTCGATCTCCCGGAACATGTCCCTGATGTTCTTTAAATAGATGCCGCCGATCGACCCTACGCCGATCATTGCGATTCTTACCGTGTTCATAGCATATACCTTCCGTTTTCCACTGATTCAAAACCTGAATTTATACATATTCTATTTGTTTTCGCGCGAGAAAAACAATGACCGATGTTAAAACAAGCGCAAAACGATTACCGCATTTATCGGCGCAACTTTTTTTTTAGTCACCCTTTTGGGGGTAGTTCGTCCGCTTCCGATCTGATATAATAGAATTGTGAAAAGCTAATGAATGGTCGTTGTCATACAGAACCGCGCGAAAGCGCGAGATAGGGGGAAACTCGTGAAAAGCAGTGTATGTATCGCGATGATCCTGGCGGGGGGGCGCGGGGAGCGCCTCGGTTCCCTGACGACGGATTTTGCGAAACCGCTGGTCTCATTCGGAGGCGGGTATCATATGATCGATTTTGCGCTGAGCAACTGCGCACATTCCGGCATCGGGGCGATCGGCGTGCTTACGCAATATCTTTCGGCGGAGGTGCATGAGTATGTCAACAGCATAGAGGTCTTTGGGCAATGCTCGGACAAGGGAATCTTCATGCGCCCGTCCGGCGCGGACCGCGGCCGCTATGAGGGTACGGCGGACGCGGTGTTTCAGAACATCGACTTCATCGACCGTTTCAACCCGGAGCATGTACTGATCCTTTCCGCGGACCACATCTACAAGATGGACTACCGCAAGCTTCTGGACTTCCACCGGCGGGCGGGCGCGGATATCACGATCGCGGCGGCGCGTGTCCCGTGGTCCGAGACGTCGCAGTTCGGCATCCTTGAGGCGGACGCGTCCGGAAAGGTGCGCACGTTCCATGAGAAGCCGCGCGGCGCGGTGGCGAGCAATCTGGCGTCGATGGGCGTCTACATGTTCAGTTGGAAGGAACTGCGAAAGAACCTGATCGCGGACAATTCCGATTCGGTCTCGCGGCACGATTTCGGAAAGGACATCATCCCGGCGGCGCTTTCCGGCGGGGGCGCGCTGTACGCATATCCGTTTGACGGCTACTGGCGCGACGTCGGTACAATCGACAACCTGTGGCGGGCGAATATGGACCTTTTGAGTGATCCGCCCAAGTTCAGCCTTGCGGACGAGACGTGGAGGATCTATACGGGGGGGCGGCATCCAACGCCTTCCTATGTCTCCGCCCGCGCGCATGTGGACGGCAGCCTGATCGGCGGGGGCTGTTCGATCTTCGGACGCGTCCGCCACTCGATCATCTCGGACGCCTGCGTGATCCGGGAGGGCGCGGAGGTTGTGGACTCCGTAATCATGCCGCACGCGTACATCGGGAAGGGCGTGCGCGTTCACAGGGCGGTCGTCGGACCCTACGCCGGTGTGATGGACGGCGTGACGATCATGGAGAACCCCGTCGCCGGTTTTGGCGGAGGGGCGGCGGCAAAAGCCGCGTGCGCGGCGGTCGGCTATGGCGGCGCGGTCGGCTTCGGCGCCGTGGGCGACTTGGGTCGCTCGGGCGATTTGACCGGCGCGGGTGACTTGGTCAGCTTGATCAGCCCGGCGCGTATGAGGGGCGCGGCCGGTTTGGTCGGCGCGGCGGGTCTGGTCGGCGCGGACCCCGCGGACCCCGTGGGCGCCGGTTTGGGCTGTGTGGCCGGTTTGAGGGGCGCGGCGGGCTTGGTTGCGGACCCGGCGCGTACCGGCGCAGGCCTGTAAAATATATTTTTTACAAAAATTTTAAGAATCCATGAATACGCGGACAAAAAGGGGGTATAAATTGTATAATGACGAGTGATCGCTTGTTCATGAGGTTTCTTGAATGGGTAATTGATTTGTCAGCCGATTCGCGATATGAATATTAGTTAATGGTGTTGCGAACAGGCAAAACCGGTCAAAAAGTGGAAGAAAACAGGGTACAGGATCAGAAGCCATAACTGCCGAGGCAGTAGAGGCTCGCGACGAAAGAGAGGGAAAATAATGCCTAAGATTTTTGACGACGAAACCAGAGAGGACATCCGGAGCCAAATGCTCGACAACGGGTTTTCACTCATCAAGCGGTTCGGCTTGAAGAAGACGACAATCGAAGATGTTACGCGGGCGTCCGGCGTTGCGAAAGGGACGTTTTACAACTTCTTCAAGACAAAAGAGGAATTTGTCTACCAGATCGTGATCTACAAACGAAGGCTCGTGAAGGAGCGCTACATGGAGATGGTCTCGGAAAACGGCGGAAGCGTCGACCGCAGGCTGCTTCGGGATATGCTGTATTTCATCGTGAACGGCGATTACAACCTGATTACCTATCTGAACAGGGACGACATGGCGATGCTGGCCGCGCGCTGGCCGAAGGAATATCTCGCGAATGCCGAGAACGATGAAAAAATGCTCCTGTGGATTTTGGAGCGGACGCCGCAAAAGCGCGGGACATGCGACTGGCGGGTATTTACGAACATTTTCAAAATCGTCGCGATGGGGATCGCCGAGCGGGACAAGCTGCATGAGGACGCGCTCGACGCGACGATCGACCAGTTTGTGGACGGGCTTGTCGATTATGTGTTTGAAGCGGATGTGTATCCGCTGATGGCCGCGGCGCACTGATTCCGGGTCCGGGGCGGCGGCGGCGCGACGCCGACGCCGCCGCCGCCGCCCCGGGCGCGCGGTCAAAATGACCGCGCGCCCGTTCCCCGTTCGGATCAGCCGGAAAAAATGTTGATATTTTGTGCTCCTATGTCGTTTTGATGTGATTTTTCGTCTTTTTCGGACTTTTTCCCAAATGAAACCGAGTATTCATTTGTTATCCCGCGTCCCCCTATAATAAAATCGTTGAGGTCCGGAGTCCGCGCTTTGCGGCCCGGCCGAATTTTCGACGGAGGGGGAACGGATGAAGATCAAGAGCAGAAAATACGGATATAT